>JAUVUV010000049.1 GCA_030604975.1 Candidatus Glassiibacteriota bacterium
CCGGATTATTCATAAATTAGTAAGCTGTTATCTTTCCCCGGGGCCTGGGGGGGGTGGGGGGGCGGCGGGCGCATGAAATGCGCGCCGTTGTGCAAAAGCGCAACGGTCTGTGCGACCCAAGTCGCACAGCCGCCGCCCCCTCCCTCGGCGGCTGATAAAAAATGTGAAAAATAAGTTATTAGCCCTGTCATGGTCTGGGTTTCATGAATAATCCGGATTAAGTAAAGGCTGGTAGAAAAGATGGATCTCAAGGGATTAAGCGTAGTTGCTATCAGGGCCATGCTCGAACCGATGGAAACCGTGCCGGAAGAGCTTCTGGAGGCACTGTCGAATGACCCCCGCCGGCAGGTTAAGGATATCGGCGAGGCGCTCAGGCGGAAGCGGGAGCGAGAGGCTGAGGAATTGGAAGAACAGCAGAGAATGCTGGAGTTTGAGCGCGGCTACCATGCGCGGGGTCTGGTTCGGGTGGCTGGAATTGATGAGGTGGGGAGGGGGCCGCTGGCAGGCCCGGTGGTTGCCGCAGCAGTGATCTTTTCCCCGGAGGCTGAATATCCCCGAGCAAGAGACTCGAAAAAATTAGCCCCGGAAAGGCGCGAGGAATTGTTCGAGCAAATTCACAGATCGGCTCTGGCAATCGGTATCGGCAGGGTGGAGCACGAGGAAATCGACAAAATCAATATTTACAATGCGAGCCTGCTTGCGATGTACCGGGCTGTAGAAGATCTCGAGGCTAAACCGGATGCCGTGCTTGTTGACGGAATGATGGTGCTGCGGCTGAATGAGAAAGTCCCTCAGGAAGCCTTGGTTGAGGGAGACTGTCGCTGCCTCTCGATTGCCGCCGCCTCGATTGTGGCAAAGGTTACCCGGGACCGGCTGATGTGCGAGTATGACCTCACTTACCCAGGCTACGGTTTCGCCCGCCACAAGGGGTACCCTACCTCGGACCACTTCAAGGCGCTCAAGGTTCTGGGACCCTGCCCGATCCATCGAAGAAGTTTTGCGGCTGTTGCCGGCTGCGGCGATTTCAGCAGCAGGGAATGGGCAAGGTATTACGATGCACTGGCCGGGGCATCCTGCCTGGAGGAACTCGAACGGGTCGCAGTGGATATCAGGTCTGTGCGCGGTCTTTTGGCACCGGCAGAGCTGGCCAGCCTGCGCGCTCTGTACCGCAGTAAGAAGAAAACGCTGGCAGCTTCAGAGACATGAGTTGTTGGAATTCACTGAAAAGAAAAACCTCACTATCTCTAGATTGGAATTATAAAGAAATTATTTCGGGATAAAAAGGTGCCTCGCAAGCTCATATCTTTTTTAGCTGTTATCCTGCTGGCCGTTATTCTTCCGCTCTTTGCCCGCGAACTGCCAAAAGTTGCGCGGGTTCCCCTCGAGAATAGCTCAAGCCCCTTCTCATTCGACATATCCAGTTACAGAGGCGACCTCAATGCATTGCCAATTGGAGTTTTCGACTCCGGACTGGGCGGTCTCACAGTGCTTGCCCAGATTCTGAAACTGGACACTTTCAACAACTCCACCGGTGCGCGAGCAGCAGACGGTGTTCCCGATTTTGCCCTGGAGAAATTTATCTACCTGGGCGACCAGGCCAACATGCCATACGGGAACTATTCGGCTGAAGGCAAAACCGATTTCCTGCGCGAACTCGTGCTCAAGGACGCAATATTTCTGCTCGGCAAACGTTACTGGCCGAGCCGGTCGGCTGAAAAGACGGCTTTCGACAAGCCCCTGGTCAAGGCGATAGTGATTGCCTGTAACACAGCCACGGCTTACGGAATAGATGACCTGCTGGAGGCTGTCGAGCTCTGGAAGGTGCCGCTATTCGTGGTCGGCGTGGTAAATGCGGGAGCAAGGGGAGCGCTTGCCAGGGCAGGCGGCGAAGGGGCGGTGGCTGTGATGGCCACTGTTGGTACCTGCAGCAGCATGGGCTATGTCCGGGCTGTGGACCAGGCCTGGCGCGAGGCGGGACTGGAACACCCGCCGGTTGTCCAACAGGGCTGCCTGGGCCTGGCAGGCGCGATCGAGGGAGACCGCAGCTACATCGACCAGACCGGCGGCTACGGTGCCGCCGTATACCGGGGACCCTCGGTTTCGAACCCCATGGCAAGGATCGATACGGCTATTCTGTCGCGATACGGATTCGAGCGCAACGGGCTAATAGGAGATTTAGAGGCCACCGGTGTGCTTCGGCTCAACAGCGCGGAGAACTACATCCGCTATCATACCATGACCCTGGTGGAAAACTACAGGAACACCCGGCCGGAGACGCCGATCAGAGCGGTTATCCTGGGCTGCACGCATTTTCCGTTTTACACGGAAAGCTTCGCCGCTGCTTTCGAACGCCTTCGCGGTGTGAGTGCAGACGATGGCTCAGAGGTAAAGCCCTACGAGGCGCTTCTGTCGCAAAAGATAGATTTTATCGATCCCGCGGAGAATACTGCAGTCGAGTTGTACACCACCCTGCGCGCAAGGGGCCTTCTTCTCGCCGAAGGCACACAAGCGGCCATCCCCACCGATGAATTTTACATTTCGGTAACCAATCCCGGGCTGGCCGAAGTGGAGCTGGACAAAAGTGGAGCCTTCGCCTACGGATACAAGTACGGAAGGCAGCCCGGCATGCTGGAGATCGAGTATGTGAAGCGGGTCCCGATGCACCGGGGCAACCTGTCTGCCGAGGCACTGGAAATGATCGAAGTCAGCACTCCCGAGGTGTGGAAACGCCTGGTGGAATTCAACATCAATGGCCTGCGCCTGAGCGGTGTTCCCGATTCCTTGAGATTAAACTGACCATGCTAAAAAGGGCGGCAAGGCTTTTATTATAGCCCGGCCGCCCTTTTGCTTCCTTAAAAATCTCGCCAAAATCAGCGAATCACGCCAGTGTCCTTCCTCCGGTCCACCTCCGGTTTGACATGCTTGATTTTGCGTGTAAATGCAGGCGGAATTCCCAGCTTATCGGTCAGGTCGCTGAGCATTTTGTACATCGTGGGCACCACCACCAGGGTCAGTATGGTCGCAAAGGCCAGGCCGAAAATGACCGCCACACCCATCGGGCCCCACCACTGGGAACTTTCACCGCCGATCTGGAACTTGAGAGCGGTGAAATCGAACCCCACGCCGGTGGTGAGCGGGATAAGGCCGAGAATGGTTGTTATTGCTGTCAGCATGACCGGCCGGAAGCGCACCAGTCCCGCCTGGATAATTGCGTCATTTTTTTCAAAGCCGCGGATTCTGAGCTTCTGGATATAGTCAAGCAGCACGATGGCGTTGTTGACCACCACACCGGCCAGAGAGATCACGCCCAGGCCGGTCATGATGATTCCGAATGAGGTTCCGGTGACCATCAGGCCGATCAGCACACCGATCATCGACAGGAGCACCGAAAACATGATAATAAAGGGCGGAACCAGGGAATTGAACTGACTTATCAGAACCAGAGCGATCAAGAAAAGCGCCACCATGAGGGCACGCGAGATGAATTCCCGGCTTTCCTGCTGTTCCTCGTTCGCCCCGGTGAACTCGATGAAATAGCCGACAGGAAGTTCATGGCCGGTGAGCTTTTCCGTGCATTCGAGACGGGTCTCGTTTTCGTTGCGTCCCTCCACCTTGGCCGATACCGTGACCATACGCTTCATATCCTTATGCAGGATCGTGCCCAGCCCGCCGGAGGTCTCGATCCGCGCGATATTGGAAAGGGGGATCTGTTCGTCCTCGTAGAATATTTTGATGTTGCGCAAGTCCTCGATACTCTTGCGCCAGCGCTCGTCAAAGCGCACAGTGATGTCGTATTCGTCTTCGCCCACGCGGTACTTGGCAGCCTCGGTGCCGTTTATTGCCGTGCGTATCGTTGAGGCGATCTCCCAGGTATTGATATTCAGCAGGGCCGCCTTTTCCCGGTCCACTGTAACCGTGAGCTCGGGCCGGCCGGAGTCGTAATCATCCCTGATATCCACCACTCCGTCAACCGTGCGGATTATATCCTTTACCTCTCTGGCGATCCTGCCCAGAATCAGGAAATCCTCTCCGGAGATCTCGATATTGATTGGCAGGCCTGTGGGGGGACCCATTTCTTCCTCGTTGACCTCGATCTCCGCTCCGGTGATTTCGCTGAGCATGGTGCGCAGTTTGTCGCGAGTGACCTGGCTCGGCTGGGAGCGAAGCTCCATATCGGTCATGTCGATCATGATCCGGCTTTGATGGGTGGCGCCCCCCCCGCCAAAAGAGAAACTTATCTCGGCACCCTGGTGCCCCACGTTGGCCACGTAGTCCTGGACATCGGGTATCTGCCTGACAAAATCTTCGACTTCACCAGCCAGCCTGTTGCTGATATCGAGCCTGGTACCCGAGGGGGCGTTTATGTCGACGTAGAGCTTTTCCGGGTCCACCTTGGGGAAAAATTCGGTGCCGCGTCCCAGGAAGCCGTAGGTGAAGAGTATCAGCAGCAGAAGGGCGAGAGCGCTTGAGAACACGGTAAGTGGCCGTTTCATCGCGAATTTGAGAAAACGGAGGTAATTGCGCAGGATCGGCCCCAGCCTGTCCTCCCGGGCCTCCAGTTTGGTGATCGGGCCGGTGGTGCGCATGAAACGCGAGCAGACCGCTGGACTGAAAACGAGCGCTACAAAGAGGCTTGAGGAAAGAGTGATAATCACCGTTTTGGGCAGGTAAGACATGAACTCACCCACTATCCCCGGCCAGCGCAGAAGCGGTAAAAAGGCGCAAAGGGTGGTGATGGTAGAGGCTACAACCGGGCCTCCCACCTCAGCAGTGCCTACTCTGGCAGCTTCATGAATCTCCAAACCCTCCTGGTGATGACGGAAAATGTTTTCGATAATCACGATGGCGTTATCCACCAGCATTCCCACAGCGAGAATCAGCGCGAAAAGAATCACCATGTTGATTGTCTCCCCCAGCAGGGCGATGATCAGGAAGGTCAGTAACATCGACATCGGTATGGCGATACCCACCAGGAAGGCGTTCCTTACGCCCATTACCAGAAAAAGCACGGCCACCACGAGCACCAGCCCGCTGATAATGTTGTTCTCCAGGCTTTTGGTTGTGTCGCGGATATAGTCGGCAGCGTCGCCGGTAATTTTAAGTTCTATGCCAGCGGGCAGCTTTTTCTTCTGCTCCTCCAGTAGGGCTTTAACCTGGTCGGAAATTTCGATCTGGTTGGTGCCTGAGCGTTTCTGCACGGAGATAGAGACTGTTTCAACGCCGTTGAGCCGGCTGATCGAATCCTTTTCCTTGAAAGAATAGAGGACTCTGGCCAGATCGCGGATGTGAATGGGCCGTCCGCCTTTGACTAAAACCACGATATCTTTCATTTTTTCCGGAATCTTGAACTCTCCCGGCACGCGCACGAGATACTTGGTAGTGCCGAGGTCTATCGTCCCGCCGGGGATGGTGAGATGCTCGTTGCGCACCGCGTCAATCACGTCGTTTACAGAGAGGTTGTAATAGCGCAGGCGGTCAGGATCCAGGTTGATCTGAACTTCACGGGTCAGGCCGCCGGTCACGTTGGCGCCGATAACCCCGGGAATTGTTTCGATTTCGTCCTTGAGATCATCGGCGATTTTTTTCAGGCCCACCAGGTCCATGTTGCCCGAAACGTTGATAATAACCACTGGCAGATCCGAGAAATTTATCTCGGTGAGTACCGGATCTTCAGCATCCTCCGGGATATCGGGTTTGGCCAGATCCACCTTTTCGCGCACTTTCTGCAAGGCGTTGTCGATATCGGTTCCGGCGACAAATTCCACAGTGATCGAGGAGAAACCCTCGGCACTGGTGGAGCGGATTTCCTTCAAGTCCGACAGGCCTTTCAGCTTGCGCTCGATAGGGCGGGTAATCAGGTTTTCCACGTCCTCGGGCGAGACCCCGAAATAGGGTGTCGAAATGACGATAATCGGGATGGTGATATCAGGCGCAGCCTCCACGGGCAGGGTCTTATAGTTGTAAAAGCCCATTACAATGATAACGAACATCAGGACAAATGTGCTCAGCCTGTTTTTCAGGGCGATATCAGTCACTAACATTTCCAGTTCAATCCTTTCTGCCTGTTACCCGTACCTGCTGTCCGTCCACAAGGTCCCGCTGTCCGGTGACAACCACTGTCTCCTCGGGATTCAGACCATTTGCCACAATTACCATACCGTTATTGGAGGCCCCGAGAGTTACATCTCTTTTGCGGACGTTTTCCCCTTCGAGCACGAACACGTTCCTTCCGGTTTCGGTTTCTACCAGCGCGGTCTGCGGCAGAACCAGGACATCCTGGTGGGTGTTTTTCAATACGCGGATTCGAACCATCATCCCGCCCCGGATAAGTTCTTTCGGATTATCCAGTTCAAACTCACAGGGAAAGGTGCGGCTGGCCTGATGAGCGCTGGCGGCTACATAGACAAGCTTCGCCTGGAAAACCGTGTCAGGGAAAGCGTCGATATGGACCTCGGCCGTAATGCCTGGATGAAATGTGGAGACATCAAGCTCAGCCAGTTCGCTTTTGATTTTCATTTTCCCGCGGACCACCAGCCGGAAAAGCTGGCCTCCGGGAGGGACCATTTCTCCCCGATCTGCGTAACGGTCATCGATCATCCCGCTGAACGGAGCTTTGATAATCGCGCGTTCCAGCCTGCTTTCGGCAAGTTTCTCATTTGCCTCGGCAGCATCGTGTTCCACCTGCGCCTGAAGCCTCTGCATCGGGGAGATGCTTCCGCGCTCATAAAGGGCTTTGGCTTTTTTCAAGCCTGCCTGCTTGAGACGGAGGTTCGCCTGAGACTCGGCCAGTTGGGCCTCGTACATGTCCGCACTGACTTTTGCCAGAACCTGGCCTCTGCCGACCCGGTCTCCCCGGTCGGTGTGAAGTTCCATGACTGTTCCCCCGAGCTCGCTTGACAGGATCACATCATGAATCGATTCCGTATGGCCTGTCAGGGTCAGATATTCCTCCAGCACGGTCGGGTGGATGGTCTGCACCTCGACATTGGTTAGACGGGGCTGCCGGGACGCCTGCTCTTGAGATTCCTGTGCCTCACTTTGGATGCAGCCTGAAAGAGCCGGAATAAATAACAAACTGCACAGCAGATTTCTTTTTGACATTTGATTTCTCCAGCTATTTTTCATTAATACCATTCCTCAACCGGAATACCCATCACCCGCTTGAGGTTTGCTATCTCACTTGACAGATTATATCGGGCCTGGATTGCCTGGTTTCTTACCACAAGCATGCGGCGGTTGGAATCCAGAAGTTCGTAAAGGGTTACAAGCCCCTGTTCGAACTGGTCGGAGGTTACCCGTTCCTCCTCCTCGGAGCTGGCAAGCGAAAGATGCCGTCCCCGGTAAACTTTCGCCGCTGAATCGCAGGCGTCAATTGCCTGGCGTGCCTGTAGCCGGATCTGCTCGGCCAGTTTTTCTCTTTCGATCTCCTTTCGGTTTTTCAGTGACTTGTACTGCATTACCACGCCGCGATTCCTGAATCCATCGAAAACGGGTATGCTGATTTCAAGGGCCACGCGCCAGGATTCGAAGTTTCTGTCGAGAAGGTCGTCGGTGTTGATAGTGGAAAAACCGTAATAGCCTACCAGGTCGGCCCGCGGCCTGAAATCCGCCTTGAAGATGTTGATCGATTTGTCGTACATGTCCACCTGAACTTTGAGCTGCCTGAGGTCGGGGCGGTTGGTCACTGCCACGCTGACTACGCTGTCCAGACTGGGAGCACTGAACTCCACTACCATTTCGACCGGTGAAGTGGAGATCGGTTGATCCAGGCCGCGGCCCAGAAGGAAATTGAGATTCTTTTTCGCCTGAGCGAGCGCGTGCTTTGCCTGGAAAAGGTCGGGTTCGGTGGTGGCCAGTTGGCTTTCGGCACGGAGGATGTCCAGCCGGGTACCGTCGCCTACCTCGAAAAAGTCCCTGATCTGCTTGAGATACCGCTTCTGGGTTTCGATCGCTTTTTCATACATCGCGATTGTCTCTTCGCCCAGCAATACGTCATAGTAAGCGCTGGTGACCTCGTAAGCCACGTTCTGGCGGGTTCTTTCAAGGTTCAGATTGGAATCCTTGATCCCCAGATTTGCCAGTTTATAGGCATTTGAAACCTTCCCCCAGGTAAACAGGGGTTGGCTGACATTCATTGTCATTTCATAAAATGACTGGGGCTTGGGCATGATCGCTTCGATCGGAATCGGCATGTCGTCCAGGCCTGCGCCACCGCCTTTCAGCAGTTCCTGGCCGAAAGTGCTGTTGAGAAACCCGGGGTCTCTCATCCTGAAAGTGCTCATGGCCAGATTGAACTGCGGGAAGGCGTCGGCCCTGGACTCAAGCACCAGTCCGCGCCTTTCGTGAATCTCCTCCTGTCCCGAGAGGATATCCCGGTTATGTTTCATGGCAAAGGAGACCGCCTCGGTGAGAGTCATTGCCGGGGCAGGCTGTGATAAAAGTAGTGTAAAAACCAATGCCAGGCTGGCCAGGTGCAAATAAAAGCTTTTTAACATGGCCTGTTTGCTCCTCTGTATCGTTTATATGGATATTTAATCCTCTTCCTTACTTTCCCTGGGGGAATTATTGCCTCCGGCAGGGGGTGTGCCGAACGCCCGGCGGAATGCCTCAATCACCAGATCCGCTTTCCGGTTGATAACCTCCTGGGGCTGCTGGTAAAGGCCGAAACCGTGATCCAGGAAAGGCATGCTGGCACCGTCGTGAAAACGATCCACCACGCTTTCGATAATAAACCCGGCGGCGTCCATGTCGATTTCTTCGGAAACTTCGCCGCGGGCTATGCCGTGCTGAAGCAGCAGCCTGGTGTAATGGGTGGTGAGCTTGCCGAACTTTGCCAGCACCTCTCCCTTGAACTCGAGGTCTTCCTGGTAGAGTATGTTGCACAAGATCTTTCGGTGCGATGAAAACCTTTCCTGAAACGCATAAATTGCGACCAGCCAGTCGCGTATAGTTTCGAATACGTTTTGTCCCTTGCGCTGAGCGAGAAAGTCTTGCACATAGCGGTCTATTTCATCGACCAGGTGGTTGATGATTTCCAGATAAAGATCTTTTTTCGCTGTAAAATAGCGGTATAGAGCACCCTTAGCGATTCCTGCGCCTTTGGCCACCGAATCCATACTCGTACCGGTATAACCCTTTTCGGCGAAATTTTTGATCGCACATGCACAGATTCTTTCCCGTTTTTCTGGATTTAATTTGAAAAAAGTCTCAGTAGGCATGTTAAAACCTCCCCTTTTAAGCGACTGATTAGTCACATTATAATAAATCGCAAACAACATGTCAAGAGGGGAGAGAAAAAAAACGGAAAAACATTGGGACACGCAGAAATTTTAATTCTAAATTATAAGAGTTTAAGTTGGATCAATAGTGCCCGGGGAAATTTAAGGTAGTTGGGCAATTCGTAATCTCAGAGTTTTTTAAGGTCACGGCGCGCCGTGACCTTACAGGTTTCCACTTGATTGCCCTCTTTGATCCATGTTAAGACTTCGAGATATTGAAATATCTTTCATTCAAGCAAGACACACCCCTGTATCCCCTCTTGATAGAGGGGACTTATAAGGCAAAAATTTCGCTTAAAACCGATAAATTTCGGAATGTCTTAACAGCATGGAACTAAAAAATTCCCCTCTATAAAGAGGGGTGGCCGCGAAGCGGACGGGGTGTGTCCCCTCTATAAAGAGGGGTGGCCGCGAAGCGGACGGGGTGTGTAAATAAATCTGCAACTCCGGGAAATCTCACAAGCCGGGTATCTGCAAAATCCCTGTTGATTCCGCAGCACTTGCCTGGGGATTGATATTGCATTTCACAATCAGGGAAAATTTGTTATCGCTGCAAGTCGAG
>JAUVUV010000022.1 GCA_030604975.1 Candidatus Glassiibacteriota bacterium
CAATGGTTTCTACTCTTATCGAAAACATTCTAGTCAAGACAGATACGCTGCTGGAGCGCTTTTTCCGTCAGCCGGAGAACAGAGAAGCAATCTCTTTCAGGCTTTATATCACCGACCCGCGTAAAATCCTTTTCGTTCCTGGCGAAAGTCTCCTGGATTTCAGTCTGACTAACAGATTTATCCCTCCTTTGCTCAAAAAATTCCCCTTGGCCAGAATAACCGTGGTGGTCAGGCCTGACCATGCTTGTCTGCTGGATAAAATCAAGAAAGTGCGGGTAATTCCCTGGAGCCATCGCAGCGCTCACGCTTTCGATAGTGTTTTCCGCAGAACAGTTTCACTCCTTCGGCAGGAAAATTTTGACTGGGGGATAAATCTCTCCCGGTCAGGCCGATCGGAGGCTCTTCTTGCTTACCACAGCGAGGCAAAAATAAGGACCGGCCTGCCTGATCTGGGCAATGAAAAATATTATAATCTGATCGTAAAGAATATTCCGGAGGAAGAGAGTTTTTCCAAACGATTCCGGCATATTTTCCGTGCCCTTCAGATAGAACAGCCTACAGCCAATGGTCAGTTAGCATTCCAGCCCACGAAGGAGGAAAAACGGCGAGCCGTACGATTCCTGCGCCAGAGGAAAAGTTCCAGGGTTAAGGACAATTTTATCGGCTTTATCCCGGAGTGGGGTGCTGGTCAAAAGGGCCTGGAACGTTTGTTGCAAGGTTTTGTGAATAAACTGGTCAAGGAATTCGACCCGCTCCATCTGCTTATCGCCGGGAACCTGCCCCCTGCAGAAGAAATACGCAAGTGGGAGAAAGCAGGCTCTTATATTTATTTCTTTGACGATTTGCGACAGATGTTTAGCATACTGGCCCTCTGTGACAGGATTATCACCAACAGCGTGGGAGCGGCCTGCCTTTTGAGCAACTTCGATACCAGGATCGGCCTAATGGGGGCCAAAGATGAATATCTCATTTGCCTGGAAAAGGAGAAAATTGAAAATATCCGGATTTTGAAAAGTGATGAAGGGGATTTTCCACTCAAACAGGCAATAAATTTCACCCGTTGATCACGAAATCAACCGCATGACCGAATTTACCAGAAACCTTGAAGATCTGAATCAGAAACATTCCGTTCTGGAAGAGTCCATCGCAGAGCGTCTTAGCGCTGAATTCCCTCAACTCGAACATGCTTTTTCCGGCAGCGAAAAGGAAGATCTCGCCTCCGGAGTCGGCAAGGCCTCCGGGAATGCGAAAATTATTTAGATCCTGCCGCTGAACGACCATCCGAAGGTGAGCAGTCAACTTGAGGAAGCCTTCCGAGGGATAACTGCTAAAGAAGGTTCCAAGGTCGCTTTAGACCTGGACATCGCCTTACCACACAGCGACCTGCTCGGTGAAGAGAACAACGAGGGACTCAGCGATCATTTCCTCTACGGGATTTCACCGAAAAGAATCCTGCGCACCAGTTCCCGCGATCCACAGTTGAAAACTATACGCGCCGGAACTTTCACTCCGCGAGCCGCCGAGATTTATGACGACCCGGGCTGGAACCGGCTCATCGGTTGGACCACCAGCCAGGCCGACGGCCAGGTTGTGATCCTCGGCCCCCCTCTCGAACAGTTTACCGAGCTCGCCGCACTCGAAAAAGCGGACCAGGTGCTTATTTTCACCGATCTGCTCAACAGCGAAAGCCAGGAACAACTCCCGGATCTAATCCAAAAACTCAGCCGCCGCTTTTCCTCACAATCTTCCCTGCGTTTTATCTGGTTGGGCGGGGAAGAAGAACCGGAAAAGGACGAAGAAAAAACCCCTGCCAAAGGGGAAGAGAAGGCGGTGGAAGAGCATCCGGAAGCTGAAGATGTTACAGCCGCGGCAGTTGCAGCTGAAGAAATCGCGGAACAGCTCCCGTCCGAGGAAGAAAAACTTCCAAGCCTGGATGAATCAGAAATTGACAGGGCTGAACCGCCCGAACTAGAGCCAAGCGAGGAAAAGGAAGAAAAGGCTGCCGCAGTTTCTGAAGGAGAACAGGCGCAGGAGGCTGGAGTGGATGGTGAAGAGGAAATATTCCTGCCCGAGGGACTGCTATTTCTCGATGACGATGAAAAACAGTCGGTGAAAGCGGCTGATGACTCTTCTGTGAGCGATGATATCGGTGGATACCTGGATATTGACAGGTTGCCTGGACTCACAGACTTGGGCAAGGCGAAAGAAACTGCTGCGGAATCCCCACACGAGGCAGAGGCTGGAATCGAAAAGGCCGAACCTGAGGCCATTGAGAAAACTCCTGAACCTATCAGTGTGAATGCTGAGGGGATTCGAGTCGAAAACGAATTTGGAGGCTCCTCACAACAGGAGCCTGAAACTGAGGAAACCGGCCTGGCGGAGGAAGCTGAAGTCGCCGGTGTTGGAGCCAGTGCCGAGACCAAAGAGGAGGAGGCCGAGGCCTTCTATACACAGGCTGATCCGGAAGACGAGCTGGAGATGCAGGAAGAAGCCGTCGAAAAAGAACTGGAAACCGATAAGGGAGAAGATCGGAGTGCTCTGGAACAGATGAAGAGCTTCGAAGAGGCCCTGAACGCACCTTCGCCGGAGGAGATGGAACTCCAGCTCGATCCCGACCCCCTCGGCGAAGCGGCTGCTGCGGCTGAGTCTCAAGAGGAGCCTGCCGAAAGCGCCGAGCCAGCAGGTGAGGCTGTTGCCGCTGATAAGGCTAGTTCTGAGGAAGAGGTTGGAGAAGAAGCGGTAGAAGAAATCCCAGCGCAAGAAGCCGTTGAGGAAGTAATGGATGAAGCCCCGAAAGAAGAAGCCGCGGAGGAAGTCTCCGAAGAAGGCCTTGAAGAACCACATGAAGAGTTGGGAGAAGAAGAACTGGCAACTCTCGATGAGGCAGAGTTAGAAGCCGTGGAGGAGGAAGGTGCGGCTGAAGCGCCTGCGGAGGAAGAAACCGGGCCAGAGCCTGTTGAAGCCGAAGAACAGCCTTTAGAGGAAAAAGCAAAAGAAGAAACACCGGTGGAGGAGGCTGCAGCCGAGGAGGTTGCCGTAACTGAAGAGACTGAACTTCAGGAGAAAGGTGAAGAGATGGCCGAGTCAGCCGAAGGGAAGGCTGAACCCGAAGCCGCGCAAGAGCCTGAGGCAGCCGGTGAGGAAGCGGCCGAGGAGCCTGCCGGGGAAAAAGAACCTGCAGGGGAAGAAGCCAAACCTGTTCTGGAAGAGGTTGCCGAAGAAGGGGCCGGTGAGAAAGAGGCCGAGGAGCCTGCCGGGAAAAAAGAACCCGCAGGGGAAGAAGCCGAGGCCCCGTCAGAGGAAAAAGAGAAGAGTGTTGAAGGGCCTTCGGATGAGGATATAGACGAACTTCTTTCAGGTGCTGTCGCGCTTGAAGACATCGGCGAAGAAATAACCCTGGAAGATCTTGGAGAGCCGGAGGCCGCGGAAGTCGCCCCGGGGGCAAAAAAGCCTAAAAGGCGCTCCAGGGCCAGGTCTCTTACCACCGTTGCCGTCCTGCTGATCCTTTCAGCCGGGATGTTTTTTGTTTGGAAACAGGGAACTGTCAGCTCTTTTGTCCGCCGTCTTCCGGGAATTATTGGAGTACAGAGCTTGATCCCCGGTCTTGGCGGTAAAGACGAGGAGGAAATAGCCCTTGCCGAAAAGGCCCGTGCCGACAGCATCAGGCTGGCTCAAGAACGGGAAGCAATGCTCGCAGCCGCCCAGCGATACGATAAGCTCGCCTACTCGATTCAGATCGGTTCGTATCGTTTCCTCCCCCAGGCTATAGTGGCGCGAAACCTTCTCAGGGAAAACGGACTCAACGATATATATGTCGTGCCGCTTACTCTGGACAGCCTCGGTAACTGGAACCGCCTCTACATGGGTATGTTCGAATCGGCTGAAAAAGCCGATACCGCTCTGCTAAGTGTCGGCCGCACTCTGAGCAGAACGGTTGCAAACTTTCGGATGCGGGGCGGAGCAATCAGAAGGCATACTCCGCTGGTGCTGAAAATAGGCGAAGCCTCAAGCGCAGATTCTTTGGAAAACCTGATACAGCGCCTCGAAGATAACAACATTCCCACCTATATGGTTAAACTTTCCGCAGATACCACCCAGACTCCTGTTTACAGACTTTATGTCGGTGCGTTCGAAACCGAGCAGCAGGCTGTTTACATGCGCACCAAGATTTTCAATCTAGGGGTACGGGCCGAGATTATCCAAAGAGAAGGTACGATCGAGGAAAAAGCGGGTTAGTCAATCAGGACGAGTGGTGAACTCCAGCGGTGGATTATGTCCTTTCACTTCTACCACGGAAAAAGATATCGTACTTTCAATACCTATCTGAAAGAAACTTTCGGCTGCCGGGTGCATAAGGTTTCGCTCGATGCCGGATTCACCTGCCCCAACCGCGATGGAACGTGCGGCACCGGCGGTTGTATCTACTGCAGTAACAAAGGTTTCAGCTATAACACCAGAAAAGGCGTTCCCCCCCTGACTGAGCAGCTCAAGCAGGGCATTGATTACATGCACCGAAGGTTTCATGCGAGTAAGTTCATCGCCTATTTCCAGGCCTACAGCTCAACCTATGCCCCACTGAACCATCTCAAGAAAACCTATGATACGATCAGGTCCTTCCCGGAGATAGTGGGCCTTTTTATCAGCACCAGGCCCGATTGCCTCTCCGAGGCGGTGCTCGACCTGATCGAGACCTACCGCGAGGATTACCTCATCTGGATCGAACTAGGCCTTCAGTCTGCCAGCGACGACACTCTCAGGCGTATAAACCGCGGGCATACAGTGGCTGATTTTATCGATGCCGCCACCAGGGCAGCCAGGCACGAACTACCAGTGTGCGCCCACGTGATTCTGGGCCTGCCCTGGGAGACAAAACGCGAGATTCTCAAGACTGCAGAATTGCTGGCCAGGCTGCGTGCCCCGGGTGTGAAAATCCACGCGCTGCATATCCTGAAAAACACCCGCCTTGCCTCAGAGTACGCCGCCAGGCCTTTCGCATTGCTTGAAATGCAGCAGTACGCAGCTCTGGTATGCGATTTTCTGGAAAGAGTACCGCCAGAGGCAGTCGTGCAGCGTCTTGCTGTGGATGTGCCGAAAAATGAGCTTGTGGAACCACAATGGTGTTTGCGAAAACAGGAAACAATGGTGGCAATCGAGGCTGAACTGGAGAGAAGGAACAGCTTTCAGGGCCGACTATCTCGAGACACGTCGTAAGCTCATGCAGTTAAATACCGGGCAGGCAGCCACGCACAGCCCATCACCAACACACTTTTTCTTATCGATCATGGGCTTGCGCTGGTCTGAGAAATTGATCGCGTGGTAACCCAGACCCTCGCATATCTGGTAGCAGATTCCACAGTGTGTACAGATTTCTTCGTCAATAGCTGCCGCGACTAAGCTGCTACGGGGCAGGTTTTCCTCGGTGACAAAATACGGCAGGCTCTTGCCGACAAGTTTCTCCACGGATGAGATCATTTTTTCGGAGAGATAATCGCTCACCCCGCTTTTCAGTTCATCTACAAACCTCACGCCGCGCTGAAGCACGGCTCCATGGAACTGCAGGATAGAGGCCCCCATCAGGATTAATTCGACGCAATCCCGCCAGTTATAGGCCCCTCCGAGTACTGAAAGGCCCAGTCTCTTGTTGGCAATTCCCCATTCGGCAAGTATCCCCAGGACGTAAGGTTTAATCGCCGCACCTCCCATAATCGAAAGAGTACTCTTGCCACCGACATTGGGAAACGGAATGAAATTGGTCAGGTTGATACCAGGCACTCCCTTCGGCTCGTAGAACAGGTTCAGCGCATTGGCCCCGGCCTCTTTGAGGGTTTCTACAATCATTTCACGCTCTGGCAAAGTTCCAGGAACCTTGAGAATCACCGGTGTACTGCGCGCACCCTCGCGGACATAGCGGGAGGCCTTTTCCATCAACTTCAAATCATGAGCGATAACTGTTTTAACATCGGCCGAATTGCCATTGCTTATCGAAAAGTCACATTCTATCATGTCCGCCCCGGCCTGACTCAAGCGTCTGGAGACCTTGAGCCACTCCTCCCTGCTCGTGCCGACCATTCCGGCTATCACAACACTATCGGGAAACCTTTCCTTAAGAGTCCTGATTGAACTTTCTGCCTCCTCAACAGAAATCGGGGCCTGGGGTTCGATCCATCCAAGATCTATTATCCGCTTTTCCTCGTAATCCACCCCCCGGTAAAGCGGCGCTTTTCCGCGCAAGGCCGTGATAGTCTGCTTGCCTGCCGCTGTGTTAAGGCTTGCATTTCGCAGAATAACCCCTCCCCAACCGGCCTCGAGCTGCGCGGCAATTATCTCGACATCCCCGACTGGAGGCACCTTGGAGACGACAAATGGATTGGGAAAGTTAACTCCACAAAAATTTAGGCCCAGATTTACTTCCATTTTTTCCCCTGGAGCAGAAAATGAACCACAATCCTGATAATGAAGAGATAATATTTCGCTGGAGAGAGGTTTCGTTCATTCTTCCAGCAATTTTCTCACAATTTTGCGAGCGGTGTCCTGTCCCCTGGCAATCGCATCGACCAAGGTATCAATCCGCTCGACACAGCTTCCCGCGGCGAAAATAAAAGAATCATTGGTCTGATTCGTTTCCGGGTCAACCTTAATCCTTCCCTCTTCGGTGGTCTCGAGGTCAAACATTTCCACCAGGTCTCTGTCCAGCTCCTGGCCGATAGAGAAAATAACTGTATCAGCGGGCAGGGTGAACTCGCTGCCCTCGATCGGCTCGGCAACAACCTGCTGCGAGTCATCCTTTTCCTTCAACTCGTTCTTCTGACAGACAACCTCGGTAATCGTACGCTGGTCATTGCTGATTATCTCTTTAAGCACTGTGCGGAACTTGATCTTCACCCCCATTTCTTCAGCCAGCCGGTAACGCGATTTGAAAACCGGCATATGTTCCCTGTCCCGTCGGTAAAGCAGAGTGACAGTATCTATTCCGAGCTTGAGAAGCGCCGCTGTCACGTCCAGTGAGACATTGCCCCCACCCACAATCACAATATTTTCTCCTAGACGAAGCCTCTTCTCCTTGAGTTTCAGCGATTCGAGAATTTCCAGTCCGGTAAAGATATCTCCTTTCTCGCTCCCTTGAACAGGCAGTTTCCGTGGCACACCCATTCCGATTGCAAGAAGAAGGGCATCGAAACTGCGTTTCATGCTAACCAGATTTATACTTTCGCCTGCGTTAATCCCGGTCACCAGGTCTACGCCCAGTTCGAGCACTCCATTCACTTCGTATTCGATCACCTCGTCGCTGATCAGGTAGCTCGGAATACCCTTGGTAAACACACCGCCAGCGATCCGGGCTGATTCGTACATGATCACTTTGCAACCGTTGAGCACCAATTCCACAGCTGCGGACAGCCCAGTGGGCCCACTTCCCACTATCGCCACGGTCTTATCAATGCTCTCTGGAATCTCGGGAAGATAGGGATTTTTGGAATTGCGGTCGTATTCGGCGAGAACCCGTTCCAGTTCCGCGATCCTAACCGGACCGCCGTAAATTTTGCGCAGGCAGGCCTCCTCGCACTGCTGGTCATACGGGCTGACCCGCGAGGTAATTCCAGGAAAGAAATTTGTCTCCTTGACCAGACGCAAGGCTCCGCGGAAGTTACGCGATCGCATCCTGGCGATAAACCCGGCGATATCGGTCTTTGCAGGTAAAGCCTCGCGGCAGGGGGCATTATAGCAGAGATAGCAGCGTCCTGCCTCCTCTAGCGCTTCAGGATAACTGAGCGTAGTGGTTTCCTCGTCAAATCCTTTAATTACTTTTGGCATGTTGGGCAAGGGAGGTTCCTCGGTAAGAGGGGTTGGATATTGGTGGACAATAATAACTCAAAACCGCAAAAAGCGCAATATTCTTGTTGTATTTTCTTATATTCTAATAGGTTAGGTCAATGCTATGATTTCAAATTTAATAACTCAGCTGGCCACACCAAAGCACGATGCAGTGCACAGCGGGGATTAATTAAGACCTAATAATAAAATAAGCGAGAGGTCTGAACACAGCGGGACTGGATTCGGAAAGGCAGGATGGAATAAATTTATCTCGATACAGGTGGGATAATTAGCCTATGCGCTGACTTTCTGCTCCTCGGCTTCTTCATAAATAATCTGGCCGTCATCGCCCACCTGACCCAGGCATACGGATACGACATTGGAGACACCCGCCTCCTGCATGGTTACCCCATAGAGGCAGTCGGCGGCTTCCATGGTGCGCTTGTTGTGTGTGATGATAATGAACTGGGTATTGAGCGAATACTTGCGGATGATAGAGAGGAAGCGGTCGATATTGGCGTCATCCAGCGGTGCATCCACCTCATCGAGGATGCAGAATGGCGACGGCTTTACCGAATAGATCGCAAACAGAAGCGCCAGGGCGGTGAGCGCTTTTTCTCCTCCGGAGAGCAATCCCAGGCCGAGCATCTTTTTACCTCTCGGCCGGGCGATTACCTCGATGGGACTCTCCAGGGGATCGGTTTCGTCAGTCAGGCTCACGTGCGCCTGGCCGCCCTCGAAGAGAGAGGAGAAAATATCCTGAAAATTCTCCTGAACCCTGGAAAAGGTGGCCAGGAAACGTTCGCGGGCAGTCTTGTTGATCTCATCGATCAATCGGAGAAGGCTTTCGCGTGCGCCGATCAGGTCACTCCGCTGCTGCTGGAGAAAGTCGAGCCGTTCCTTTTCCCTGTCGTATTCCTCGATGGCGAGAACATTGACCGGGCCGAGCCTGCGGATACGCTCCCGAAGCTGATCGACAAGTTCCTGGCTCGCCTCCTCCCCTTTTTCACTCTCCTCCCCGTTCGGGAAATAGGGAAAGTCCTCGTCCAGGTCCGAGACATCTACACCGTGGTTGTTTTCAATCTGCTGAATGACCAGCGACCTTTGTGCCGAAATTCTCTCCAGTTCGATCTCCACCTGGTGCCGCGCCTCGACTGTGGACTCCTTTTGTTCTCTAAGCCCGCGCAACTCTCTCTCGATTTCCTCCGACTCCACCCTTAACTCTGCAAGAGCCTGCTCGTATTCCCCTTTTTCTTTATCCACTTTTTCCCGTGCGGCAAATGATTCATCCAGATCGCTACGAACAGTCCTTTCCTGCCCGTTCAACTGGTCGAGCATGTTTTTCCTCTGTGCAATCTCATTTTCCAGCTCTTGGGTCTCGGCAGATACGGCAGTACATTCGCGCTCGAGCCGAGCACGGCTTTTCTCGACTTCTCCCAGACGAGCTCTGCGCTCGGTGAGTCTTATCGAGAGCTCCTGAAACATGCCGCCTTGCTCCCTGGAGGCGTTTTCGTGCACTTTCAACTGTTCTCGGAGCGACTCGATCTGCTGTTCAAGTTGAGCCAGTTCCTGGCGGGCAGAATCGGCTTTCTCAATCATCTCATCCCGTTCGGCGGCAAGCTGCTGTGCCTTGGAATCCGCTTCGCGGGCCTGTGTTTCGGCAGCCTCTTTCCGGGAAAGCAGGCTTTTACACTCGAGGGAAACTCCTGTGTAGCCGGCGCGAAACTCGCTCAAGGACTCATCAACCTCTTTAAGCAGATCCAGGCGCTTGCGGTTTTCATTTTCAAGTTCCACTATCCTGACAGCAGCAGCCTGGATCTGCTGTTCCAGCTTGCCTATCCTCGAGGATGTCCGGCCGATTTCACCCGTGATTTCTTCCATCCTGCGCCGGCGTTTGAGCAATGCCAAACCGGATTTTTCTGTCGAGCCACCGGAGACGGCGTACTGGTAAAGAGTCTCGCCGGACAGGGTTACCATGTGCAACGGTCTTTTGCTCTTTTTCTGCAGATCAATTGCGGTCTGAAGATCTTCTACGACAGCCACGCCGCTAAAGAGAAGTTTACGCAGGAAATCATACTCCTTGCTGCATTCCACCACTTTGTCGCAGTAAGCCAGCACCGGCCCGTTGATTTTCCGATTGTCACCAGCGTCACCATTAACCAGGTCACGGGAGAAAAAGGTAGCGCTGCCTGTACCGCTTTCTTTCAAGCGTCCGATAGCCTTGAGCATCGCGTTCGTGTCGCGGGCGACAATGCTCTGGATACGCATGCCCAGGGCCGCTTCCACGGCGCGCTCGTACCTGCTGTCGGTCGTGAATATTTCCGCAGCCACACCCTCGAGTCCCTCTCTGTTGGCACCGTCCGTAAACAGAGCGCGTACCCCATCTCCATAACCCTCCATTTCTTTCTGAAGCCTTTGGAGAAGTTCTTTTTCTCCCCTGAGGCTTTCCTGTTCGATCGAAACGCGGGATAATTTTTCCTTCAAATCATCAACCCGTGTGCGCGCCTCCTCCAACCGGCCGCCGGTTTCCTCCGCCTCCCGGGCGCGAATTTTCCGCTCCTCGGCTAGATTCTTAAGATTTCCTTCCAGCTCGGAAAGCTTGTCTTCCAGCCTTTGGTGCTCCTCAGCAAGTCCGGAGTCCTGTTCCTCGAGTTGGGCTGAGCGCTTTTTCTCGTAGGCTGCGGCATCTTCCAAAGCCTCGACCTTGCTGGTACAGGTCGCTTCGCGGTGGAGTAATTGCTCACGTTGAGACTGCACAGAGACCAGTTCCTCCCGCTTCTCGTCCACGACCCGGCTTTTTTCATCAGCCTCCTCGCGCACTTTTTCGTATTCTTTCTCGCAGGCCTGCACTGCCGCTCGAAGTTCCTCGACCTGACTGCTGTAACCGGCCAGTTCCTTTTTTCTTCGTTCGATATTTTCTTTCAGGCTCAGAAGTTTTCTCTCGCTTGCGGCAATCCACTCGCGGCCTGCAGCCCGTTTCTCCCTGATTACAGTAAGTTCCTCCTCTGCCTGCCTGATCTGCTGATTGAATTCAGATAGACGGTTGAAAAGCTCCTCAGCGGCTCTCTGGCGGTCATTGATCCGGGTACGCAACTCCTCGCTTCTTGCCGCCTGGGTGCTCTCTGCGGCAGCGGCCTGCGCCAGCTCGTCTTTGAGCACGTTCAACCGCTCTGCCAATGGCTTTTCCTCTGCCGCAAGCTTTTCCAGTTCATCCCGGGCGAGAGTCACCGCCACTCTGCGCAGTTTTTCGTTGATCCGCTTGTAGCTGCGAGCTTTGCTGACCTGGCGCTGGAGTGAATTCACAGTGCGTTGAACCTCGCCAACGATGTCGTCTATCCTCTGGAGATCCCCCTCGGTGGTCTCCAGCTTGCGCAGGGCGTATTTACGCCTGAGCTTGTATTTCTGGATCCCGGCGGCCTCCTCGAAAAGGAAGCGCCGCTCATCCGCCTTATCACTCAGGACCTCCTCCACCATCCGCTGCTCGATCATCGAGTATGCGTTGCTGCCCATGCCGGTATCCATGAACAGGTCCTGGATATCCTTGAGCCTGCAGGATTTGAAATTGATATGATAGTTGCTCTCTCCACTGCGGAAAATCTGGCGGCCAATAACGAACTCACCCGTTTCGAGGCCCATTTGCCCCTCGGGGTCGTCGAAACTCAGGCACACATCGGCCATTCCCAGGGGCTTGCGCTGGAGCGTACCGCTGAAAATCACCTCTTCCATTCTTTCGCCGCGCAGGGTGCGGATATTCTGCTCGCCGAGAACCCAGCGCATCGCCTCGATAACATTTGTTTTACCGCAGCCGTTGGGCCCGACAATCGAGGTTATACCTCTGGGAAAGGTGAGTTTCACCCGGTCGGCGAAAGACTTGAAGCCTAAGATTTCAATCGATTTTAAATTCATGCAGCCTGATATGGAGCGATTGAGGAAATGACAAAAGATAAAAGTGCAATTGCCATACATATCTTGCATGATTTCTATATATATTAACTACCTTTGAGCTATTAGTCAAGAAATTGTTGGAAATCCCTGAATTCTTTCCGAGATAAGTTGCAGTAACTGAAGAAAACTAAGGGAGTTGCTGCAACAAATTCCGACCTTATCCAGTCAATTTATTACAGGCTATCAATGGCAACTATGTTCCCCATACCCCCAAATAATACGAATGGTTCTGAAAAAAATTGGTTGAATGGAGAGAAAAGATTCTTTTAAACAGGATTTCATCTTGCCAGACTTGCTTACTTTTCCTTAAAATCAAAGGTGTACACCTTGCTGATCTTCTTTTTCACCTCCCAGGTGCAGCTCATTCCCGCGGGAAAAGTGACCAGCATCCCGCTGGTTAGATTGACTTTTTCTTGACTTGTGGTAACCACCACATCTCCCTCGAACATATAGGCTGTTTCACTGTTCGGATAGTACCAATCAAAGGTCGAGGGCTCGCACTCCCACTTGCTCCAGGAATCGATACCCATCTTTCTGGCTTCCTCCAGTTCCATTTTTCTGG
>JAUVUV010000209.1 GCA_030604975.1 Candidatus Glassiibacteriota bacterium
GAGAAGATCAACCGGATCAGCCGCCAGGAACAGATCGAAAACCTGGTGGGCGATGATGCAGCCAACCTGGTGAAAGTGCAGGATATTAACGGCGACGGTTTTATCAGCAAAAGCGAAATAGTCGCTCTCAAACTGGCCAACATGTTGGCCGGCCTTGATAACCCAATGGCTTACCTTCGGCCGCTGGAGGTTCGCCTGGGTGTTACAGTAGATTTCTAAGCTCACGGGTCACAGGATGATCGGAAAGACTTTATCAAAAATTTTCTCGTTTGCCATCCTCCTCCCCATTTTCGCTATCATGGCCTCTGGCGGAGACTCCAATGCCGCGCGCCCGGGCCTGTCGGCTAAAAAGAAAGCGAAAACGGGCCCGGCTCTTTCAGCTTTCCAGACAAGGATCACCACCGGGAACCGGATTGAATTCAACATGTCCAACACCGGCTACCTGGCTGTGGACCCCAACCGGGGAAGTGTCACTCCGGGCGGTTTCTGGCCCTCCGGCTCAGAGGACGCTTATATTTTTGCTGCAGGGTTGCACGTGATGGGAATAATCGACTCTGACGGTGACGGGATCGCCTCGGATATCGTCGAAACCAACCTTGTTTTCGACAGCGAGTGGCGCGAGGGCCGTCCAGGCGATAATGCCGACGATCCGAAAAGCCGCCTCTATTTCAGCACCAGCCAGAACGACCTTGATGAATGGCCCGAGGAGTTCATGGTTATAGATAATAACCTGAACAGCCCCACTTTCGGCCAGAAAGTGCCGGATATCAGAAGCCAGCAGGACATTGTCTCCATTTATACCGATGTGGACGGACCGGTTAACACAGCAGCCGGCGCCCTCCGGCTCGGAGTCGAAGTGCGCCAGCACGTGCTGTTTTACAGCTTGCGCAATCTGGAGGACGTGATGTTCGTTATCTGGGATGTCTACAACGCAAGCGATTATATCAGCGATCCGGATGTCGTGCCTGGCTACGACATACACGAGGCCTATGTCAATATCAAAAATGATTTCGATATCGGCGAAAACGCTCTGGATGACCGCTGTGCGGTAAGTCCGGTGCGCAACATGTCAATTGCCTTTGATTCCGATTTCAGCGAAAAAAATTTTTCCGGCCCATCGGCTTTTATGGGCACGAGTTTCCTTGAGGGTCCCACGGACAGTGACGGGATCGACAACCCGGATCCCCTTTTCCCTACTGGAAACGGCCTGGTCGATGAGACTTACGGCGATATCCAGGACGCCGGGATCAAGGACCCGCGCACAGGGCTTTTCCTGGAGTTCGACGAGGACGTGCTGAACGAAAGCGCCGAGCGGATGAGCCTTTTCACGATCAACACCAACGGAGGCGAACGCCCTGACCCCCTGGACGACGCCGAGGCTTACCGTATCCTTAGCGGCGATCCGAATGAAGTCCGTGTTCCAGACCATAATCCTTACGCGAACCTGATTGTGGTGGACATTGTCGCCGACCTTCGGCAGAACATCGTCTCCGGCCCTTTCGAGCTGCCCAATATCCCTGATGCCGAACCGAAGCGGGTATTGGCCGCTTTTTATTTCGCCCGGCCTGCTCACAGTGAGGTGGACCTGAACAATCTGTCCATTGACGGCGAGTTCAAACCGATTGTCGATCTCTGGCGAGCCACCAAGGAAATCTACCGCAACGGCTTTATCGTGCCCTCGCCGCCGCCTGCCCCCGGGATGAAACTTATCCCCGGCGACCGCCAGGTGACTATCACCTGGAATGACATACCGGTCGAGGTGGTCGATCCATACTCGCTTACCGACATTGCATCCCAACACCCTCCGGTGCCGGATTTTCCAGGGCTTTCCTACCGGGCGAAAGATTTCGAGGGCTTTCGTGTCTATCGCTCGCTGACCGGCAATGCAGAGGACGCCAAGCTGATTGCCCAGTTCGACCTGGACGATGAATTCAAAACCTACAAGATCATCCGTGCAGTGAAAACCGCTCAGGGGCTGGAGGACATAGTTGAGGAGATCCCCTTGGGCAGCAACACCGGCCTGGCATTCAGTTTCACCGACCGCGGAGATAATATCGGGGGCCTGGTGAACGGGGTGCCACTTTTCTATACAGTAACCTCTTACGATTTCAATCCAGTGCTTGTGGGTGATGAATCTCTCGAATCGAGTATCAATTTCCGCCGCCAGGACGCCAAGGGCCGATTCTTTCAAATAGCACTTCCCAGAAGTCCGTCGACCACGATTGTCACCGGCTCGGGCACGTGGAAGCAAGTGGACTCTTTCGGACAGGAAGTCCAGCAGGGAAGCCCTCCGGAGTGGGAGCAATTGGCCAATGTCGGTGACGGCACATTAAGAGGTGCAGTTATCAGTTTTACTGAACCGATCCCGCCTGTCACCGGAGCTTTCGCTGCGGAAAAAAGCCAGGTGGTGGTGATCGATCCCGAGAATGTTCCCGAACTCGGCGGATATCTGGTGGTGGATTCGATAAAGCATACAAACAAAGATACAAGAAACCACATCCACTACGTGCATTTCGAGGACCCGAACGGAAAACCGACTACCAAAGGAACTTTCACTATCCCGTATCACGAGATTGAGGGGCTCTACCCTGGAGATGCGGTCAACGACCAGGAGGAGCCGTTCAATTTCAGCGGGCCTCTGGTTTCTGACGGCCCTCTGTTTAATGGTTCGGCTTATTTCCGCAAGGGAGGGCTGGAGGCTGCCAAGATCGCCCCGCTCAAGGTAAAACCGGCGGGAAGTAGTGATTTTCTTGAGATCAGTGCTATGCTCGCAGTGAGCTACGAATTTCCGGGAGCCATTCTCTACCAGGGGATTTTTATTGTTGAGCAGCCTTTCCTCGCCCTTCATTTGAACGGGTTTATCAGCAAGACTCTCAATGTCGCCGGCCAGTTCGCCCCCGGCAGCCTGGTTATCCGCTGGCTGGAGGACGGATCGCTGGAGGTCTGGGACCAGGCCAACAACGTACCTGTGCGGTTCAACGAGCAGGTTGCAGACGGCTGGGGCTTCTTACCGCTGGACCGATACAGCTATGAGGAAATCTACGAGGATCAGATCGAGCGGCCCAGAGAGGAAAGAATAACCAGCCTTTCGCGGGAAGCGGTGTATGTGGCGGATCCGGGAATGCCCAACACCGAGTGGATGAGCCTCTACGTGCGGGGAATTGAACTCAGCATTCGCAGAATCAGGGTCAGGCCGGAAGCAGGCGATGAATGGGTTCTGGACATGGACTTTCTCAATCTTTTGAATCAGACCGTGCACTATACCTCGCCGTTTGCCGGGATGAGAGTGGCGCTCAACCTGACTCCTGCTGAAAAATCCACCGCCCCGGGCAGGCTCGGGAGGATCAAGGTGGTGCCCAATCCGTATATTGCCTCGAGCCTTTTCGACTCCGGACCGAACAAGCGTTCGATCATGTTCACCAACTTGCCCCTGCGGGCAACGATCCGCATCTATACTATCAGCGGAAATCTGGTGAATATCCTCCGGCACGGACCGGGCCGGGAGGGTTCAATCGGCGGGGTCGGCGACAGGAACAGCGGCCAGTTCTCGTTCGACATGACCACCAGGTTCGGCGACCAGATGGCCAGCGGAATTTACTATTTCCACGTGCGCGATGACGAGACCGGGGATAAATTCCTGGGCAAGTTCAGTATTATTCAATAGCTGGGATTTAATGTAATGCCTGCAAAATTTAAAATAACTTTGAGTTTGATAGCTTTTTTGCTGCTGCATGCAGCAGAACCGCTTGGAGCAGCCGTAGGTTTTTACGGGGGTTCGGCAGCCAACCCGGGAGCGGGACGGGTGGAAGGACTGAGCGGAGTGGGCACCCGGGCAGCGGAATTCCTCACCATCCCGGTGGGGCCGCGTGCAGTGGCCATGGGCGGAGCCTACGCTGCAACAGCGGATGAAATCACTTCTATCTACTGGAATCCAGCCGGGTTAGGCTTTCTGAAAGAGCGAGAGGTTTTTCTCACAGTGGTGGAGCGCCCGCTTGATATTCGTTACACTTACGGGGCAGTGGCCGTGCCGGTCTTGGAGAACAGGCTGGTGCTGGGGGCATTCCTCTCAGTGCTCAACAGCGGCGAACAGGAGATTACCACAGAGGCCCAGCCAGAGGGAACCGGTGCCTATTACAGTGCCTACAGCCTCAGCGCCGGGGGTGCGGTGGCCTACAATTTCTCAGACCGGTTCAGCGCCGGTCTGGTGGTGAAAAATGTGCACGAGGACATTTTCGGTATCACCCAGGACGCAGTAGCTTTCGACATGGGGACAAACTACCATGAAGAGGTGATGGGCATTCCGCTGCGGCTGGCTTTCGCGGTAACAAACCTGGGCACCAACATGAGTTTCGGCGGCGACAAGCTCGAGGTGGGAGTCCCCCCGGAAGATATCTATCCCGGCATGGACGTGGGACGCCTCGAGCGTCGGGCTCGCAGGCAGACCTCGGCTTACGGCCTGCCTACCAGCTTCCACATCTCGGCCTCGGCATCGGTCTTGAACAGGGACAGGCAGCACCTGCTCACCGCGATCCAGGTGGCTGAAAACAGCAACCAGCCGATCTGTGTCAGCCTGGGTGCGGAGTTCACCCATGTGATAAACTCCAAAAGCTCGGCCTCATTCCGCGCGGGCTGGCGTTTCCAGCAGGACGAGATTGAGCTCACTTCGGATGATCGTCTTCGTGGACTGAGTATCGGCGGGGGATATATCTACCGACTTTACAGACTTACCATACGCGCGGATTATGCTTACCGCGACCTGGGAATTATCGGTGGAAACCACGCCTATTCGCTGTCTTTCAGCTTTTAATTCCTGCCAATTACTTTCTCACCCAATTTCAGTGGTGTCCCGGGAAATGGACTAATAATCTTTTCAGTTGTCTTTATTTAATCTATTCGCCACTGGTGAGTTGTATTGAGATTTTCTTAC
>JAUVUV010000224.1 GCA_030604975.1 Candidatus Glassiibacteriota bacterium
GGAGCATTCCGCTGGCCGAGCACGGAGTTGATCGCCGGGACAACAGTGGACGAAGCATTGTACACCGGGAGAAGAAAACTTACCAGAACAAGCCCAGCCATCTATTCGAACTCCATCAAACGTCTCAGGGGCAGCCGACCGGCCGCCCCTGCATAATTTCAGCCCTCTTGAGCTATCATCATGTCCCCGAAATAATAAACATTTCAGATGAGTCTAAACAAATCCGTGGGTAATTTTTAAAAAAAGTGTCTAATTTTTTATGAATCCATATAAGGGACACGACACTAGTTTGATTATCACGTTTTCATCGCTGCTTGCGGCAGAGCTCCAGGGCGCTGGTTGTCACGTAGTACTTGGCCATAAGATTGGTATACTCCCACTCAGGCAGCGGCTCGCCTTCCAGAATCTTGAGGAAACTGCCCGTCACCTGGCCGAAATGCGCTTCATGGCCTATCCTGTACTTATCAGGTATGTCGATCCGCCACTCTCCTTTCTCTTTCACCACGGAGACGCCCGGGTATTTTCCTTGATTCACCTTAGCGATAAAGGCTTTGAGCGGCTCCTCGACTGCTGATAGATTGACTCCGGGTGCGGGTCTCACATATAGTTCGGGCCGGTAGTTCTGCTCAGGTCCCTGCCGTACCAGCACATGAGCCTTTGTCCCCTTGATTATCGAGAAATGGGTGTCTCCGGTACCTTCCGGGGCCTGGAAATTCCAGACCACCTCGAGGCCCACGTTGATTCTCCTGAGCTTGAAATTCATCCTGCCGTTACAGAAGTAGTGAAGCCTGCCCTGGGCGTCCAGTTCGAACTGAGGAGGGAAATCAGGCAGCCTGGTGACTTTCTCGAACTGCTCGCGGGTCATTACAGTCGGCCAGTGCTCGGCCGAGACCATTTCGATATCGCTCTTGTAGTCTATCGGTTCATCCGGGCAAAGGGTCCAGAAAGCCATATCCACCAGGTGCGTGGTCACGTCCACCAGGCCCTCTCCCTGGATGTCAGTATTAAAAAACCACCAGGGCCGCTTGTTGGGCCTTCCGGCGACCAGCTTGTAAAGATGATGCACGCTTTTTTTAACCAGTGCGGGGTCTTCCGGGAGGCCCTCGATCACAGTGCCGAAAGCGGCCTCATCCTCAACAATCATCCGCTGCAGGATGGTGGTAATCTCGTGGCGTTCGGTCATGATATCATAGACCACCCTGCCGCTGGATTGTGCCTCGGCGATCACCTGTTCCAGAACTGGCAATTTGGCTGCGTCGATCACCCAGGGCTTATCCGAAAGCACATTGAATCCGCTTTTGACACAGGCGAGTATCCTATCGATCTTGGGCTTGTTCTTGCCGGAGAGCAGCGCGATATCGCCGAATTTCTCCTCGAGCATGATTTTCTCACACTCCGGGCCGAGGCAGATACGGTAGCGCCAGGAAGCCGGATCTTCTGAACGGGTGTTAAACGGAGTGACCCGGGCCATGTGGTCGACAAAATCATCCCCCACCGGCGCATAGATTCCGACAAGCGAGGAAACACCCTCGTAGCTTGGGCGCTTGAAAACAAGACCGGCGTGGAAATGTCCCGGATCGAGAACCACAAAGCGGTGTTTACTGTCCATTTCCGCTTTTTGAGGCTCTTTCAAGCTTTGGTCAGGGCCGGGAGCACACCCCTGAAAGACCAGAACAGGGGCAAAAATTAAGGCAATAGACAGCAAAGCATTCGGGTTCAACATTTCCAACCCCCTCAGAGATTGATTAGAGTTAATCCTGAAATCTTAAAGCTGAATTTTCTCACAGATCAGAAACCAAGCCCTCCGCCAGGCAGCAAACGGTTCCCCGAACTCAAAATAAGCCGCCTGCCGGGCAAGATCAAGGATAGGCTGAACCGTGCACGCGGCTCACTCAATACCCCCACTCTTCAGCTTGACACTTCAGGCATCGGATGCTATAAAGGTTTAGATGAAAGTCATCATCCTTCGCTTCTTTCTCAAACGATCCTTTCTTGTCTGGTATTTCCTACTTCATCTCAGCCGGTGCTGGAGGCCCCAGAATGAATGAAAAACGTCCGGTAACACGCCGCAATTTCCTGCAAAAAAGCACCATAGCAATTTCTGCCCCGGCTATTCTCGGCCTTTCGAGCAGTCTGCTGGGCAAGGAGCCAGCCGAAGTCAAATTCGCCGTAATCGGCACCGGCGGCAGAGGAAGGTCTCTTCTCGGGGAGGCTCTCAAGGTACCCGGCACCCGTGTCACCGCAGTCTGCGATATCAACCCAGACGCCCTGGATCAGGCCCTGAAAGCCTCGGGCAGCCACAAGCCCAAGACCTATACCAATTACCGCAAGCTCCTTGAGCAGAAAGATATCGAGGCTGTAATCGTGGCCACTCCGCCGTACCTGCACAAGGCGATGATAATCAACGTGCTCGCCTCCGGGAGACACTGCTATGCGGAAAAGCCAATGGCACTCACCGTGCACGACCTGGACGCAGTAGTGGAGACAGCCAGATCGTCCAAGGGGATCTTGCAGATCGGCCAGCAGCTGCGTTACCAGAAGCAGTTCCGGCAGCTCATGCCGAGAATCCACAACGGCGAATTAGGCAAGATCGGCTTTATCCGCGGCCAGCGCTACGGGGACTGGAACGGCCCAGGCTCGCGAGGTTCGATGAAATGGCTCTGGACAATCGAGGAGTCCGGGGACCAGATAGTGGAGCAGTCGGTGCACGAGCTGGACGTGATCAACTGGATCATGAACGACCATCCGATACGCATTGCCGGCCTGGGCGGGCAGAACATAATCCACGATCCGGAAGGCGCCAATGTGTTCGACACCTACGGCCTGACACTCGAATATCCGGGAGAGCGCCACGCGGTATTTTCTATGATCAAGTACGCACCTTACAGCCACAACATGGGCGGAAGGATAATCAACGCGTACGGAGAAAAAGGCTCTGTGGACGTGCAGCTGAGCGATCCGTGCACAATCCTCTGGCGCGGCAAGGACGCACCGCCTCCTGAGAAAGTCCACACGCCGGACGTTGATTTCGGCTACGAGAGCATGAAAGATTTTTTCCGCTGCATCCGCGAGGGTGACAAGCCGTTTTGTGACGCCCAGATCGGCCGGGTGACAGCCCTGACCGCGCTGCTTGGCCGCAAGGCCATGTACGAGCGGCGGGTAGTGACCTGGGAGGATCTGCTCAGGGAGGGTGCGCCGGTTAAACCGATAAAGGGCTAAAACTTTAAGGAATTATTTCTTCCAATTTGTTTTTCGATTTACCTATTTACTTTTTGTGGCGACAAAAAGTAACAAAAAGCGCGTAGGGGCCGCTTGATTGATACAGATTAAAATAATTGCCAGTCAGCAAGCAAATTTTATTAATGTATACCAGGTTTACTTCCATAAACCCAAAAAGGAGGCATTATGGGAATCAAAAGGCGTGATTTTCTCCTAAGCGGGGCCGCTGCTGCGGCCTCGGCAGCAGTGGCAGCCACAGGTGTGTGGGCTCAGGGCTCCGGGTCGAAAATGGGCTCGGATACACTTCCGTTGCGAATCGGGATGACAGACTGGAACCTGGGCGAGCGCGGCACGACAGAGAAACTCGAACTGGCGCGCAAGATCGGCCTGGACGGCGTTCAGGTGAGTATCCTCTACCCAGAGGACGGCAGCCTTCACCTGAGATGCTCCAAAATGCAGGCCGCTTATCGCAAAGCAGCGCTCGACAACGGGGTGCAGATCTGCTCCCTGGCAATCGGCAACCTCGGCCCAGGTGGGCCTTTCAAGAGCGAGCCCATGGGCGTGATGAGAGTGGCAGACGCAATCGAGGTGGCGAGCAATATAGGCACGAACGATATCCTGCTGCCCATGTTCAGGAACAGAGTCCCCCTTGACGACGCCGAGTTCACCAGGATGATCAACTCTTTCAAAGAGATGGCGACGATTGCTGAAAAGCATGAGGTGGTGGTTGCACTGGAGACCTCGATGTCAGCCGAGGAGCACCTTCGTATTATCGATGCAGTCGGCTCGCCCTGTATCGGCGTGTACATGGACCCTTACAACTGCTGCTATTACGGGCACGATCCGTTAAAAGACATTCCGCTTCTTAAAGATCACATCCACCAGGTGCACGTGAAAAACGGCAAATCCCTGATGAGCCAGCCCAGCGAGAGGAAGTACAAATGGCCCGATGTCGCCGAACTGCTATACAAGGTGGGCTACAAGGGCTGGTACATTCTGGAGACCAGCGCCCCCAGCGGGGACTTGATTGTTGACACGCGGAAGAATATCGAGTACGTACGGCAGAATTTCCGGATTCCAGCCTAACGGGTGATATTCGATTTAATCCGGGGAGTGCAGGAGACGCGGGCCGGCATACATATTGCGCACATTTAGCAATATGTATGCCGGCCCGCACTGCTCGGGAATCATAAAAAGTTGGACAAACAGTAATCCGGCCGAGAATTTCGGGGTGGGAGGCGGAGTGGAAATTCCCCCTTAATAAAGGGGGACACAGGGGGATTTCCCGATCGAATTCGTCATTGTGATAACTACGGGTCTTGCTGCGGGGGTAGTTCATTTCAGGATGAGGTAAAAAGCTGCGCGAAACTGAACCGTACCCCTGGACTGCCTGCGCTCACCAGCCCGGCTGCCAGTGCGGTTTCCACAGTTTGCTTGAAAGCTGACCGCGATACGTGAATCCGGGGCTCTACAAGAAGGACACTGGCTCCAGGCTTGAGACAGGAGATGACTTGTCTGAAAA
>JAUVUV010000275.1 GCA_030604975.1 Candidatus Glassiibacteriota bacterium
GGAACTTCCAGGTTTGTTTTAAACAGGTTGAAAAAAATCTTGGATTAATGCAAAATCGGGTCTATTGCAATATACATTGTCGATTTTGCCCAGTAAATACTTGTTGAGAATAACTTCCTGACTACCCAACGGGACGAGCGTACACTAAGGAAAATCAATTTGTTTCATGCCCCCTCCCTCGGTGGCTGATAAAAATGTGAAAATAAGTAATCAGGCCCTGTCAAGGTCCGGGTTTCATGAATAATCAAGCTTAGTATCCTTCAGGTTTATAGAAGTTGACATTCTGTTGCCATAATTCCCCTAAGGCAGAAAATTGATACTTCGCCGATCTCGAACCCTCCTAAGAAAGAAGTACGAATTCGGCCTGGCGCAGGGCAAAAGCTACTTGTTCCTCTGTAAAATGACTCTTCCTCATGGGGAAAATCCTCCTTTTGATCCTGACCAATCAAAATAGTCGAATTTTGCCGAAAAACTTACTTTTTATCTGGACTGATTTTAGGGGAGAATGTCAAACTCAATTCGGAGCGAGAAATTTCTTTTGATACGTCAGGTTGGGTGAGTTAACTTAACAAAATCAGTTGCAGATTATTAACCTGTATGATTTGTCGCCAAATGGCCTGACGACTGTCACTCTGATACAAGGAACATAAGAATGTTTAGTTACTATATCTCTAAATTAAAAAAAGTGGTTTCTAGCAAGATTATTTTCCTTGGCTTGTTTATCCTGCTTGTTTTACTAGGTTGTTCATCCAGCTGTGACAGTCCGGAAGCATTGTCCCGGCCAATTCGCTCCGTGGTGGATCTCAATTTGGGAGAGAAGGCTAAAGTGGAATTATCTGATGGAAATACTGTTAGTATTAAGCTTCTTGAAATCAAGCACACGAGAGATCAATTTCGAAATGCAGTCAGGTCGGCGTGGACGCGGTTGATGGTAAACGGTGAGGAGGTTACCCTGCATAGCGCTAACTATAACCTCCCGGTTGCTGTGGCAGGAATCCGGATGGATTGTCCCATAACCAGCACCTATTACAGTAACTCCGATTACGACCGTTGGGGGCTGGAAAAGGATGCCAGGCTGCGGTTATGGCCCGAGGAGGGGCCGTACATTACTCCCGGAACCTTTCTCTATCCTGTTGGGCAGAGGATTCTGGCCAATGATACTCAGATGAGTAACGAGCCCTGTTATGTCGATGGTGGGGAGATACCTGGAGACAATGATATATATTACCATTCCGGTCTTGATTTCGGAGGGTCTGAGGGGCTGGTGGAAGTAATTGCGGCAACAGATGGAATCGTGGTATCCTCGGGTGATTCAGTGCTTTCTGGTCACCGGGAAGATACACCAGTGATGCCCCGCTACGATGTGGTTTATCTATTGGATAAAAGAGGATGGTATTACCGTTACAGCCATATGAAAAGCATAGAACCCTGGGTTGTACCGGGAGCGAAGGTCGACAAGGGCCGTCGGATCGGACTTTTAGGTAAGGAGGGTGGAAGTGGAGGCTGGTCGCATCTGCACTTTGAAATTAAAGCTAGACAGCCATCGGGCAAATGGGGTACTGAGGAAGCATATGCTTATGTCTGGCAGGCTTACATCGAGTATTATGAGCCAGATGTGATTGCAGTGGCCAGACCTCATCACTTGGTGGCCGTTGGGGAAGCTGTTACTCTGGATGGCAGTAAGTCCAGGCATTGTGAACGGGGAAAGCTAGATTATGAGTGGTTGTTCACCAATGGCAGCACAGCAAAGGGACCTGTTATAGAGCGAATGTACGACAAAGCAGGTACTTATTACGAGGCACTGAAAGTGTCCGACCATATGGGCAATCTGGATTATGATTTTGCCGTGGTGCAGGTAATAGACAAAAGTCACCCCGACAGGCTTCCGCCATCGCTTCATGCCAACTATTACACGAGTTTGGATATCAAGGCAGGCGAGCCGGTAACTTTTAAGGTGCGTTCTTTCAATGTCCGGGAAGGAGAAGAGGTCTGGGATTTCGGCGACAACAGTCCAAGGGAATCTACCCGCTCGGTCCCATGTTACTCATCTGATGACTATGCCCCGGAGAAAATGAGTTACAGGGATATCCAGCATCACCCTCAGGGGTATGCAGAGATCGAGCATACCTTTGCCGAACAGGGACACTATCTTGTTAGAATAGAGAGGACTGGAGATTGGGAATTAAAAGCAGTTGCCCGTCTTCACGTAGAAGTAAATCCCTGACGGAGTATCCGCCAAATTACGATGACGATATGGAAGATGAGGATGATTATGAACGAAGAAGAATGGCTGTAGACCACTCTACAGGCTACGGGAGAAGTGTTGATAAAACTCTTTTGTGAAAATACCGGGAAATGGTACCCGTGGATTTGAGCTAAACAAAAGTCTCACACGGGCAGACACCTGCCATAAGGAGGTCCACTGTTGTACAAAAATACAGTGTTACTAATTCGCCCTGTGTTCCTGGTCCTGTTTCTTTTTCTTGGCGCAGGCGTTCCGGGCTGCGGGAGCTCTGGGGAAAAGTCGGCAGAACAGGCGTGGTCCGGCTTGAGTGATGAAGGTTCAGGCATGACAGTGGAAGAGCTTATGCGGAGCCCCAAGATCGATGCGCACGCCCATTTCATGGCACTGGCCGAGGAGGATGAAGAAAAGTTCATAGCCAAGCTTGACGAGCACAACATTAGCTGGCTCACCCTCTGCACCGTGGGCACGAATTGGGCCAATCTCCAGAAGCAGATAAGCCTGGCCGAAAGGCTTCATTCGAGATACCCCAACCGGGTCAGCTGGGCCACCTCTTTCAACCTCGAGAACTGGGGCAGCCCGGACTGGGAGAAAGAGGCTATCAAGACAATAGCGGATGGGATTGAAAAAGGAGCCTTGGCGGTCAAGGTCTGGAAAGAATTCGGCATGGTGCTCAAGGATCCGGGCGGGAGCTTTGTCATGATCGACGATCCCCGTTTGGACCCCGTTTTCGACTACATAGAGGCCCAGGGCCTAACGCTGGCCGCCCACATCGGCGAGCCGATCACTTGCTGGCAGCCGGTGGACTCAATGTCCAATCAGGCGGCACGCGATTATTACCGCAAGAATCCCCAGTACCACGGTTACCTGCACCCCGAGGTGCCCGGCTACTGGGAGCAGGTTCTCACCAGGGACAGGATGCTCGAGAAGCATCCGGGCATGAGGGTGGTGGGCTCTCATCTGGGCAGCCTGGAATGGGACGTGGATGAGTTAGCCAAGCGTCTAGACAGATACCCCAATTTCGCGGTGGACATGGGGGCCAGGATTTACAACCTGCAAGAGCAGGAACGGGAAAAGGTGCGCAACTTCATAATCAAATATCAGGATCGTCTGCTTTACGGTACAGACCTGGTCGCTGGCTGGGGGGAGAAAGGCGTCGCAGGGGATATCGAGCTGCTCGATAAAACATACCTCTCCGATTACCGCTATTTCGCCACTGATGAGGAGATAGAGGTTCTCCAGATAAGCGAATCCGCTCACGTGAGGGGTCTCGCCCTGCCAGCCAATGTACTGAAAAAAATTTTCTACGAGAACGCCAGGAAATGGTTTCCAGGTATCTGAACTATTTTATACCCACTTCTCTGTCAGGCCGGTGGCCTGCCCCTAAGATCGTTACCACTAATTATGAGAAAATTCAAGCATGGCTGCAGGGAAAAAAGAGGCATAGTTTCTATCGACAGGAGGAATCAATTTAGTTTTTTTCTGGCAGTAAAATAAGGCAAAAGTGGTGCCGAAGGTGCGGAACCCTGTGAAAAGTTAAAAGGCGCAAACCCTTATGATTTGCGCCTTTGCTATTCAGTGGTGCCGAGGGACGGAATCGAACCGCCGACACGGGGATTTTCAGTCCCCTGCTCTACCGACTGAGCTACCTCGGCAGACAGTTCAATCAAGCTATCAGCCGCTTTTCCAGCATCCCAGAATATATACCATCAGTTGTTTTGTCAATGGCTTTTTATTGGAATTTTAGCAGCTATTCAGTTGAGAAATATTTCTGAAGAAAGATATTTATCTATAAAAAAGGATAACTGTCAATCGAGAAAAACTAGCGACACAGTAAATGAAATGTTGTGGGACGTTTCTTTTACGGTGGAAAAAATTTCACCCAACTGGTGCCTGAAATTTAGCCTTTTCATGGAAGGCAGAATATAATCCCGCAAAGAAAGCCTCACCCACCAGTGTTCCCAGACTTGAATTTTCCCGCCACCGCCGAAGTTGTACCGAAAATTCC
>JAUVUV010000047.1 GCA_030604975.1 Candidatus Glassiibacteriota bacterium
CGCTCTAAAAGTGTGTTGATAAATCGATAAGTAGGTCTTTAACCCTGGACGCCGTAGGGGCACGGCGCCGTGCCCCTACACAAGCTATCGTTTCTTAAACAGTTTCAATTCAACCCGGACATCGTTTCGTTTTTCTATAAAAAAAATTGATGGGATTTCAACACACAATCTAAACTGGTTATTGAATCAAGCCATGAAAGAAAAACTTGCCGAGAAACTGAAAAGAAAAGGCATCCTTCTTCTCGACTGTGGGATGGGAACCAACATGCAAAAAGCCGGTCTGAAAAACGGGGAGGAATGCGGAGAACTCTGGAACGCGGACAGCAACAGGGATAAAGTGCTTCAGCTGCACAGGTCCTGTGTCGAGGCGGGCAGTGACATTATAATTACCAACACGTTCGGGGCGAATCCGATCAAGCTCACCCATTACAGGGCAAGCGACAGGGTGGAGGAACTGAACCGGGAAGGAGCGAGGCTTGCCTGCCGGGCTGCAGGAGATGAGGTTCTGGTTGCCGGGGATATCGGACCGACCGGGGATATTCTCGAGGACTGGGGCGGAACGCGCAGCAGAGACGAGATCCGAAGGGGATACGAGCGCCAGGTAACGGGTCTTCTTGAAGGAGGAGTGAATCTTATAATCTTAGAAACATTCATGGACGTGGAGGAACTTTTACTTGCATTCGAGGCAGCCAGGAAGCTTTCTGAGCTGCCGGTCATCGCATCGATGACATTCGAGGCAGGTCCAAACGGGATGCGCACCATGTGGGGCATGACTCCAGAGCAGGTGGCTCAAAGGCTCGAGGAGGCAGGAGCGGATGCCGTGGGAGCCAACTGCGGGATGGGTACCCGGGACATGCTCCAGGTGGCAGGTGAAATGGTTAAGGGCACATCTCTGCCAGTAGCGGTCCAGCCCAACGCAGGAGTTCCCGAGTTATGCGGGGGGGAAACTTTTTTTCCGGAAACTGCCGAGCAGATGGCGGAAGTGGCTGGGGAATTCAAGACGGCCGGGGTGAAAATCCTGGGCGGCTGCTGTGGAACCACGCCAGAGTATATCGCCTCAGTAAAGAGCAGGCTGGGGCTTTAATTCCCCTGGAGGGGATAATTTATACCGGTGCAAGGCAAGGTTATGCGCCGATTAAGGTTCTCCCGGATAAATTATCGACGATGCGGCTGTTGAATCTTCCTGTTCAGCAGCTCGAGACGTTCTGAATCATACATTCAACTCGCCCGTCGTTACCAGGACCGCCCGGCCTGTCCGAAATCCAAGCCAGACCCAGAAGCGCAGTTGGAATCCTGCGCTCATGCTCCGTAAGCCCCAGCCCATTTCCCCTGTATTGTCTTTAGATTTTCACCTTTAACGATTTATTAGCAGGTCATGCCAGATAATTCTGAAAACGGCTTCTGGAAATCACTCAAACCGCTGGTTAAATACCTGGCGCTGCACCGCCGGATGTTCGCAGTGGGGCTGGGCTGCGCTTTTCTGACCAACTCGATAGGAATGCTGGTGCCCCTGATTATCAAATACAGCATCGAGGCAGTTGAAAGGGGCGCCGGGGCTCGGATAGTAACTTTAAGCATTCTCGGGCTGGTAGGCCTGAAGCTCTTAGTCGGCCTGTTCCGTTTTCTCATGCGCAAGATACTGATCGGGATCAGCCGGAAAATCGAGTACAGGATCCGGGCAGACCTGTTCGAGCATCTCGAGACCCTGCCGCTTTCCTTTTACCAGCACACACGTATCGGCGATATTCTCAGCCGCTCTACGAACGATCTCAACGAGGTGCGCATGCTCCTTGGGCCGGCGATCATGTACTCTTTCCAGACCGTGGTGACCGTGCTTTTCGCAGTGCCGGTAATGATATATCTCGATTTAAAACTGGCACTGCTTGCTTTTCTGCCGCTGGCACTGGTCAGCGTCAGTTACAAGAAGATCGGCAAGATAATCCACGACCGGTCATTGGATGTGCAGAGACGGCTGAGCGATATCACAGCCAAGGTGCAGGAAAATCTGTCCGGGATCCGGGTTATCAAGTCGTTCACACGCGAGGAAAGCGAAATCGAGCAGTTCGACCGGATGAACCGGGACTACTTCGAGCGAAACATGCGCCTGGTTACGATTTCAGGTGTTCTCTATCCATTCATGGCGTTCCTGAGCGGGCTTTCGGCGCTGATCATCCTGGCCTACGGCGGAATCCTGGTGATGCGGAATTCGATCACCCTGGGTGATCTTACCGCGTTTTTCATCTACTTTGGAATGATGTACTGGCCGATGATTGCGGTGGGTTTCGTACTCAATGTGATCCAGCGCGGGCGGGCCTCTCTGGGACGGATCATGGAACTTTTCAGGGTAAAAAGCGATATAACTGACCCTGTCCAGCCCTCGCCCGCTCTTGCGAGTAAAACTGCTGCTGAGGGCAGTATTTCATTTCGCGACCTTTCTTTTGCTTATCCTGGCAGTGACGAGCCGGTTCTGCGCAATATCAGTATCAAAATCCAGGCGGGCAGTACACTTGCGGTTGTGGGGCCTGTGGGCTGCGGCAAGAGTACGCTCCTGAACCTGGTCGCCAGGCTTTTCAACCCCTGGCCCGGCAGTCTGCTGGTTGACGGGGTGGATGTCCTCGAATGGCCGGTCGCACGGCTTCGGGGCGCAATCGCCATGGTGCCCCAGGATACGTTCCTGTTTTCCGAAAGTATCCGGGATAACATTCTCTACGGCCTTGAAAGGGACGTGGAAGAGGAGGAAATCGCCAGGGTGGTAAAAATGGCCGGCCTGCATAATGATGTCAACGGTTTCCCGGACAAGCTCGATACACTGCTCGGTGAGCGGGGAATCAACCTTTCCGGGGGGCAGAAACAGCGCACAACGATCAGCCGGGCCCTGATTATCGATGCGCCGATCCTCCTGCTCGATGACTGCTTCTCGAACGTGGATGCCCAAACCGAGGAAGCGATTCTGAAGAATCTGAGAGCCTATTCAGCCGAAAGAACGACAATCATTGTCAGCCACAGAATCAGCACCATCAAGGCTGCAGACCAGATCGTGGTTCTCCAGGGCGGCCGGATCACCCAGCGCGGCACGCATAACGAACTGCTCAAAGAGCCGGGATACTATTCTTCACTGTACGAGAAACAACTCCTGCAGGAAAAGATAGAGAGGTATTCTTGAAAAACAGAAGTTTCATGATGGAGGATGAGGTTACCGGGAAGGCGTACGACGCCCGGCTGGCGCGCCGCCTTTTCCAGTACATGCGACCATATCTGATATTCGTGTTTCTTGGTACGCTGTGCCTGCTGGCCAGCTCTGCCTGCCAGTTAGCCGGACCCTATCTGGTCATGGTAGGTATCGACAAGTACATTCTCCCAGGCAAGCTCGAGGGTTTTCTCACGCTGATCATTATCTATCTGCTGGTGATCACGGGCGATTTTATTTTCCGCTTCGCACAGATATATGTTACGAACTATCTGGGCCAGAAAACGATGTACGATCTGCGCATGGACCTGTTCAGTCACCTTCAGAAACTTTCGCTCAGGTTTTTCGACCGGAACCCGGTGGGGAGGCTGGTCACCCGGGCCACCAGCGATGTGGAGGTGCTCAATCAGTTATTTTCCACTGGTCTCGTAACTATTATCGGCGACCTGGCGATGATCGCAGGAATCACGATCGCCATGCTCTTGCTGAACATGAAACTCGCCTTGCTCATTTTCTCCATACTGCCTGTGCTGCTGGTCATTACCTTTTATTTCCGAAAGAAAATGAGGGAGGCTTTCCGGCTCGTGCGCACCAGACTCGCCCGTATCAACGCCTTCCTTCAGGAGGCACTTTCCGGGATGAGTATCATCCAGCTTTTCAACCGCCAGGAGCGCACGCGGAAAAGATTCGACACTCTCAACCTCGACCACATGGACGCCTACCTTCAGACAATCTTCTACTACGCGCTCTTCTTCCCGCTGATCGAACTGATCGGCACGTTTGCCCTGGCAATAATCCTCTGGTACGGAGGCTTGAGCGTGATGGAAGGCACACTGACTTTCGGTGTACTGGTGGCATTTATCCAGTATGTGGAGAAATTTTTCAAGCCGATCAGCGACCTGAGCGAAAAGTATAATGTTTTCCAGGCAGCGGCAGCCTCCTCAGAACGCATTTTCGAGCTGCTCGATACGAAAGATATTATCCCCGACACCCCGGCACCCACCTGGCGCGACCGTATAGACGGACGAGTGAGCTTTAGGGACGTGCAATTTGCTTACAACCAGGACGAACCTGTACTTCGGGGGATAGATTTCGAGGTGGAGCCGGGCGAGAAAATTGCGATTGTGGGCTCCACCGGGGCGGGCAAAACAACCATTATCAACCTTCTGGCCCGATTCTACGATCCCCAGGAGGGAGAGATCCTGATCGACGGGATGAATATCCGGAATTTCGACAAAAAGTGGCTCAGGCAGAATATCGGAATAGCGCTTCAGGATGTGTTTATCTTTTCCGGTACTGTAAAAAGTAATATTGCCCTGGGTGAGGATAACCCGGAAATGGAGAAAATAACTGAGACAGCGGAGGCAATCGAAGCGGATGAGTTTATCGAGAAGCTGCCCGGCGGGTACGATCACGAATTGACCGAAAGGGGTTCTACCCTCAGCACCGGCCAGAGACAGCTGCTGTCATTCGCCCGCGTGATGTACAAGAATCCGAGAATCCTGGTGCTGGACGAGGCGACCAGCAGCGTGGATAGCCATACCGAATACCTGATCCAGAAGGCTCTGGAGCGGCTGATCGCAGGCCGTACGAGCCTGATAATCGCTCACCGCCTTTCCACAATCCGCCATGTGGACCGGATTATCGTGATGCACCACGGGCGGATCGCAGAAACCGGTTCACACGAGGAACTTCTTCAGCATAAAGGGATTTACTACAACCTCTACCAGTTGCAGTACAAGGATCAGGAAGTCGCTTCCCCGGGGACTTAAAGCTTACGCAGGCGGATAGGTTACTGCTCCCTTTCCTCTTCCATGATCTTTTTTACCACCTCGAGTTCTTTTTTTGCAGCATCGTGAAGGTTTGCGTAATCTTTTCCCTCCAGGGCATATTTCAGGGCACGCTCCGCCCTTCTCGGTTGCCTGCGATGCCGATAAATCCGTGCAGCGTAAAAATAGGCCCACGGTACGACCCATTCCGGGTTGATCGGGTTGGAGATCAAAATCCCCCTCACCCCATCGAAAGCTTCATCCATTTTCCCCAGGTTCACCCTGCATTCTACCGCGCGCAGGCGGCTGATTTCGAAAACAACCTCATCATAGCCTGGCAGGCGGCTTGCAACTTTGGCGACAATGCTGCGGTAAACTGCCTCGGCCAGCACCCAGCGTCCCATTTGACGGTAGCACTCTCCCAGCTCGATCTGGATCACTGAGTTGTCAGGGAACAGGTTATGCAGACGTTCGGCGGTTTGGAGCGCCTTTTCTAAAGTCCCGGGGCCTTTTTTATAGACATCCAGGAGAACGAAACTTGCCCAGAGACTGCTGTCATCGCCTTCGGTAGATATTTTCTCCAGCATCTGGATTCCCCTCTGGCGCTGGCCGCGAGGGAGCAATAATGCGACCTGGGCCACCCTCTGCCAGAGCGGACTCCCACCCCAGGTTGCGTCGAATATCGCCAGCGGAAGGGCCGCATCGATTTCATCCGGGTATCGCTCGAAAAGCTCCTCGGCAACGCCCTTGGCTCCGCGGGTTGACCAGCGGGCAGAGAAGTCATATCCCCGGATTGCTTTGAACTTGGCAACGAGCACCTGGGCAAGGGCCTTGAAATAAAGCGCACGGCCATACTCCGGTGAATCCGAGTCAATCCTCCTGGCAATATCGATACAGGCTTCCAGCGATTCCTGGAGAGGGCTGTCGTACCTCCGGTTACTCGGATTGCGAGCGATAAACCAGCCGTAACAGTTGGCTCTAATAAGATAAGCGCCGTAATTGTCGGATTCACTGGTCAGAAGAGACCCGACCCGCTCAAAACTTTCGGTGGACCTTCCTGAATAATTCAGCCAGACAAGTTCACTGATCGTACTGCTGAGGAAGGTATCTCCATGTGCTGGATGAGAAAATGCAAGAAAAAGAAGGGAAAAGACCGTGGAGGAGAAAACTCTGGTAAAAGGGGAGCGACAGTGCATAGCCTCGGCAAATATCCTTGAATCATTGTGGAAAAACTAAAACCCGGCCACCGTAACCAGTAATTCAACCCTGAGGTCGAATCCGCTTGAAAAATGAGCCTGGAAATATTTTCCAGCCTTTATAACTTTCTCATTCGGAACTGGAAAGAAATCTATCGGAAGATATTTGATTTATTCAACTTAAATCAAAATAATTAAAAGCCGGTAAAAAACAACTGAGATCAGTCTAACGACCTGTATTTCGATTTGGTTGAATAAAATATCTTTGTGAGGTGCCAAGCGTTTTCGATATTGATTTGAGCCAAAGCTATTTATTATAACCTGAAGTGTGTTTGAGAGTTCCCTCCGGATTATTATTTTCAATTACAAGCTTTTCCCGCCGGCCGGGAACATCATTGGCGCAACGGAAACCCACGTTGTAATATATCTGATCCACGGCACCATCCCCACGGAAAGCTCCCCGGGCATAATCCCCGGTTTCCTTGAAAGAGCCGCCGCGGTAAACTTTCCTATATCCTTTCTGGAAATAAAACAGGGACTCATCATAGCCTGGATAGGGTTTCAGGTCACTGTCGACCCATTCCCAGACGTTTCCTGCAAGGTCCAGCACACCGAACTCATTCGCCCCATTCGGGAAACTCCCGACCGGCATGGGAGCGTTTTTCCTATTCTCCTTGACATTTGCGCGGTAGGGATAGAAACGATCACCCCAGGGCCACTGGTAGCCATTAGATCCACGGGCGGCTTTTTCCCACTCCTCCTCGATAGGCAGGTGCTTGCCGATCCAGCGGGCATAGGCATTAGCATCCAGCCAGCTCACGTAGACCACCGGGTAATCATCATATCCCTCAGGGTATGTGCCGTTCTGCCATTGGAGCGGGGGGCTGTGCCCGGTACTTTCGCAGAAATGCTTGTACTGCCGGTTGGTTACCTCACAGCGGTCGATATAAAAGGAATCCAGGTAAACCCAGTTCTTGGGAAGTTCGCGGAAAAGCATATTGTTACCTCCGAAATCCACCCTGACCTCGCCGATTTCCCTGTTGCTGCTGCCTCGGCTGAACTCACCTTCCGGAATCAAAATCATATCGGTGTAGGAAATAAACTCGCGCCGAGCCAGAGCCAGAGAATCATCCGGCACCAGATCCAGCAGCTTGAGATAATAAACCAGAGCTTCTGTATAATCCTTTTTGTCAAACAGATCCCCGGCCACTATCCTGAAAAAGCGGATTTGTTCGAGTTTTTTGCGGTGTTCCTGTTCCTCATCAAGCCTTTCCTGCTGTTCTTGGCCCGCTCTCCTGGTCTGTTCTATACGAAGCTGGTGCAGGTGATCGAGCAGACCTAGCATCTGATCATTCTTTTTGATTCCCTCGAGAACGGCCAGGTCGTCCGCAACGAAATTCTCCAGTAGAAAGTTGAAATATGCCTTGGATTTCTCGAACTGGCCATTCATATAATACTGCTCTGCAAGTGCATAGTAGTAATCGGGAGGCTTTCCCCCGGTGATCGGCTCAAGAGATATTTCCGACTCTACATCTATCAGATCAAGCAGTTCCCAGATGTTTTCATATACGCTTTCGTCTTTATCATCGATGCGCAGGATCCGGGAGTAGTAAATCAGGGCAAAAGCAAAGTTGCCGTTGTCCCATTCCCTTTCCGCCCAACCAAAGTAGTTGCGCACCATCTCCCTTATCAGTTCCTTTGCCAGGCGGTTATCGGGATTACGTTGAAGAAGTTCCCGGCATTGGGCCAGACAGTTTGCGCTGTCCGGTTCGGTGTACTGGTAGATGGCAAAGTAAGTTCTGGCGTTTTCCTCCAGTTCGCTTATGATATCTACCTTTTCCAAGGTACGGGGACTCAGTGTACCCTCGATATCAACGTACTGGTCGACCTCAAGGCTGTCTATCAGTAGGGTTATCCGGACAAGGCAGTTTTTTTCAGACACACCAACAACCTGTATTTCAGCGACATTTACCGTTTTCTTTTCTTCATCAAACTTGAATATCCTGCCCCGCAAACCCTGCCTTACTCCATGAATCATGCCCAGGTTGACAGCCACCACCTCGTCCATCACACCAGTAACCTTTCCGAGCCGGCTGCCGGCTGGAAGCTGTTCCCGGAGAACCAGGATCATGGCCATAAGCAACGGGATCAGAAGGAATTTACCCCATTTTTTCACATCGGTCTTCATTATCAGCCTTCATTGCTCATTCGGATTGCAAATCCAGATATTCGTCTTCGTAGAAACGGTCCCAAAGGGTAAGTTCGTATTCCTTGCGGGTAACACTTTTCTCCGAGTCTCCTTCCACCGCTTTTTTACCCAATTCGATCATTTTGACCAGCAACCTGAGCTTAGCTTGCCGCTCGGTGATTTCTTTTTCATGCACAGCACGCAGGAAACTATTGTGGGCTACGCGCATCCACTTTTTCTCCCGTTCCTCTCCCATTTTTTCGAATACCTCAGGCTGCTTTTCTTCATCTTCCCCCAAATCAGTTGCGGTCTTCTTGGAGGAGGCAGGCTCACTTTCGAAATCGAGATCGATTTCCAGGCTTTCGGGGTCATCCGAATCATCAATATTATAGAACACCGGTTGCGCGGTGAGCATGCCGATTACCGCCTCAAGCTGTTCGGGAAGGATTTTCTGTTTGACCAGGTCGACAAGCCTATCGAAATTGACCCCGGAATTGGCGAGTTTCAGCCGGTTATCCAGGATCAATTCCTTGCAGCGAACTTTCCGTTGCCGTTCCAGCTTGTTTTTCTTCTGGCTTCTGCGAAGCCAGAAATAAAGGAAAAGCAGAAAAAGAACAATAGCGGCCAACATTTTTACTTCCACTTCATTAACTGGCATTGTCTTCCCTTTCTTCTTTGTTGCTGTTTACCCCGGATCCTTCGGCAGCGCCGGCCAGGCCCCCTACTTTTCCGGCCAGATAACGCTGGAGTGTTTTCCCCAGCCGCCTGGCAACAGAGGCCTTGAAAGGCAGCGTTATCCGGTAACTCCCGGTTGATGTGGACAGGATAAGCTGGTAAAGCAATACTTTATCGTTTTTAGCTAGCTCCTCGACATCCACCTTTTCAATGATCCGGTAACTTATTTCTCTCAGACCATCGTTAAAAATGAAACGGAGACTCGAACCGGTAAATACCAGCCCGCAGCGGGTGGTGAAAGATTCCTGCCTGTCTCCATCCGTAAACTTTATAACCGGGCTCTGGCCCCAGAACCGGCGCAGCGGGAAAACAAGCAGTTCCTCATTGAGCGGGTCAGTCACTCGGCGATCCTGAAGGTAGCTTTCGCTCAGGATAAACTTGCGAAGATCGAGTTCCTCTACTTCTCCGAGCAAATTCTGCTCCAGGGAGGGCTCCTCTTGTATTTTTTCTTCTTCTTTTCCAGCAGAGCCATTATCCACGATCACTTGGCTTGCGGCAACTTCTTCCTGCTGGCCTGTTTGCGGGGTTCCGGCCAGAGAGATAGTTCCCTCCTCTTCTGGAGGTTCCTCTTACTCTGGCTCATGCAATTTTTCGCCGCAATTGGGGCATTCAAGAACTCCGGTGCTTAAATCAAGCCCGCAAAACGAACATTTGACCATTTCAGGCTGAGGCTCTGGGGATTCCTCAACCTCTTCCGCCTCTCCCAGTTCAGGCTCTTCAGCTACTTGCGATTCCCCAGGCTCCTCCGAGGGTTTCTCTTCCGGGGCCGCGATAAGTTCCTCCTCGCCAGGCTCTTCAACCCGTGCTTCTTCCGTTTCCTCTGCTGGGCGCTCTGCCCCAGCTGCCTCAAGCTCCTGCTGATCTTCCGGCATATCCTCTTTAGCATCCTGCGGCGGCTCTGGGGATTCCTCAACCTCTTCCGCCTCTCCCAGTTCAGGCTCTTCAGCTACTTGCGATTCCCCAGGCTCCTCCGAG
>JAUVUV010000357.1 GCA_030604975.1 Candidatus Glassiibacteriota bacterium
CCTGTGGCCCCAGGGCCAGGGCGAGTCCCGCAGCGGCTGACTTTTCCAAAAATTCCCTTCTTTTCAGCTTTCCGGATTTCATGATAGTCCTCCGATAACGATAAATTTTTTTATTGTGACAGGCAGACAACCTCTATTTTTGTCAAGCATTCGAGCGCACTGTCCATGCCGGCCAGATCGGTGAACAGCTCGCCTGTAAACTGGTGCTGGTCCGTGCGGCCGAAAGGCTCTGGAACCGACTTTATCCCAGGCTCGGCTATAATTTCTCCCCGGTAAACAAGCGAGGGCTGCCCGTTGCCGTTGTAGTCAAGGCGGGAGTCTTCTGTTTCCAGCGGAAAGCTTCGGTTGAAATCTCCGGCCACGTTCATCTCGATATAATAGCGGTACTTTTTCGCTCCGGGAACCTCAACCTCTGCGGTCACCTCGCCGGTTAAGCTCGTGGCTCTGGTAATCGACTCGGGAGCAGGGTTTCGCGGTGTGGGGAACCTCTGTTTGCCGAACTCCTTGCGCCAAACTCCGATCCAGATCGGCAGGGCTACCGGGCATTCAACCTTGCCGTAGTAATCCCCGGTGGCCGCGCGATAGGTCACGTAAACCGTGCGAAAGCTTTCCGTTTCCGGGTCTTCGAGCCAGATTGCCATTGTGGGCGGCTCCCCATAGTCGCTCTCCTCGTAGATATCCGGATCCTGGATGATGCTGAACCGAAGTTTGACTGTCTGCTTATCGGCCAGACCGGTCTGGATCAAGATAGTCACTGTGAGTGCTGCTAAAACTGCCGACACAAACTTTTTCATATACCGATAACCTCCTAGGCACTCTTACATTTCGCCGTTTCCGGTTGGTACTATTCTCGATGCGGCAAACGCAAGTTTAAATACCGTAAAATTCGATCTGCCTGGCTGTTTTCCACCTGCCCCTGGTAAAATCCGGGAAATCCACAGACCGACTTTTACCGGCCACAGACTGCTCAGTCAGAGGAACGATCGCCGACCAGGTTGCGGCATCATAGACATCTATCGGAGTTTGAATCCGGTGGCGCACAGCGTGAACGAACTGCTGCATCACGAGATAATCGCCGCCGCTGTGCCCGAAATCTCTGGCTGTTTCGCCGTGTTGTTTCCACAGGGGATGTTCGTACTCCTGGAGATACGGATCGGCATCCTCCCAGGTATGCGGCTGCGGGCTTCTTTGTTCGAGGTAAATTTTATTCAGCGTGCCCATATATATGCCTTGCGTGCCCTGCAGGCGGAAAATCAGGTCGTAGGGCCGGGGCAGGCAGGTGTCATAATAGAGAGTAACAGTCAGGCCGTTTTCGGTTCGAATCAGGGTAGTGTTGATATCGCCGGCTGTGTATTTTCTTTTCGCATTCTGATGATCGGGCCCGAATTTTTCTCGCACATAGTGGTTGATTCCTGCGCTTTTAGTGCTCATAGAAACCAGGTGACTGAACCGGTCGCCCCGGTTGATCCCGCTCCACCAGGAAACCGGGCCGATAGGATGTGTGGGATAGAAATTGCCCGTATGATCCAGAGCGTAACGGGCCCGCCAGAGAAGCTCTCCCTGGGGCCCGATCTTGACATAGCGCGTGTCGTGCTGGTAGCCGGCTTCACAGTGCAGGAGTTCTCCGAACAGGCCCTGCTGAACCATGTTAAGCACGGCGAGAACGTTTCGGAAATAGCAGACGTTTTCTAAGAGCATGCAGGGCATCCCTGTGCTTTCGCTGGTCTCGACAAGCTGCCAGCACTGATCGAGTCTCATGGTGGCTGGCACCTCTGTGGCACCGTATTTACCGGCCTTCATTGCCGCCACCATCACCGGGGCATGCCACTCCCAGGGAGTTGCGGTGACAACTGCGTCGAGATCTTCCCGCTGGACCATCCGGCGGAAGTCCTCCGGACCCCGCGAATAGCCATCGGGTTTCTTTTTCCCCTTTCTTTCCACCAAATGCCGGGCGCGCGCAAGGTGCTGCTTGTTTATGTCGCAGACAGCGGGAATCTCAACGCCTCCCAGCTCGAGAGCTACCCGGAGAAGACCCGTGCCGCGGCTGCCAACCCCGACAAATCCCAGGCGGACAGGCTTCTGCTCAGGCCTGCCGAAAAGAACTACGCCGCCTGCGCCCAAGCCCAGTGCCAGCGATGCTGCCGCCGTTTTTCTGATAAAGTCACGGCGCTCGACCATTCGCTCTGGCATAGATTATCTCCCGCACATATGAGAAACAATTCGGGTAAGATCAGTTAAGGTCATTTTCAGGGATTGCGATTTCGGGATACGCTATCTGAGTCTCTTGTTTTTCGAAGGCCCGGGAATCCTGCCGCGCTTTGCCATCGGTTTGCCGTTTACCATTTTCAGGTCGAGGGTCATATCGATCGGCGCAGCATCCGAGATATATGAGCCGACACCGAACGCATCCGCACCGGCAGCCACATGCGCCGGTATCTTTTCCGGTGTGATTCCGCCTGAGACGAAAATCTTCACGTGAGAGGCTTCGGCTTGATCCAGGCGGGCGCGAACCTCGCGCACCAGGTCGGGGGTCACCCCGCCGCGTTCTCCTGGCGTATCCAGGCGGACTGCGTGAAGTTTATCCCCCAGGGCCTGGGCTACCCTCACCGATTCCCAGGCTTCGTCCATGAAAGTGTCCACCAGGCAGACCAGCGGGTCGGTATCGGCGAGGTGTTTCAGGTATAGCTCGGAGCTTTTCAGTGTATCCTCTACCACGAGGATCAAGGCGTGAGGCATGGTGCCTTTTGGTAGCTGGCCTGCAAGGCTCGCCCCGAGGATATTGCTCGCGCTGGCGCATCCTCCGATCAGGGCGGCGCGCTCCATGACCGGGGCCACGGAGGGGTGTAGGTGTCGCGAGGCGAAACAGGCCACTGGCACTTTGCCTGCTGCCTCCACGCAGGTGGCCGCAGCAGTGGCCCAGCCTGAACTGCTGGCGAGTATACCCAGGATCGCAGTTTCGTGAAGGCAAAATTCTCCATAAAGGCCCTCGAGCTGCATCACCGTTTCACCAGCGGACATCCTTTCCCCCTCTGAGAGTGATTTCACCTTGACTGCCGACCCTGCAAGCAACCGTCTCACCTCCTCGCTGCCGGCAAAAACACCTTCATCCGAGGTATGGATATCCGCGATAACCTCGGTTTTAACGAGCCCCTCTGCACTAAGCACATGCAGGCTTTTTAGAAAATAAACATCGGTTACGTGGGCGGCACGGATCTCCTCGTGGGTTGCACTGAAAAAACGCCTACCGTCATCTCCAGCCACCTTGACAATATCTTTCAAACTTTTGAGGGTCTTATTTTTTCCAGCCATTCGATCTTTCCTTTTACGAATTAAACGATTCTGCTATTGATTATTTGCAGTTTAATTTAACACCCTTAACCTGTTAATTTCCATAACTTTCACTCAATGGTACTAACCCGCATTATTTATGAGACCCAGACCTTGACAGGGCTAATCACATATTTTCACATTTTTATCAGCCGCCGCCCCCCCACCCCCCCAAGACCCGGGGAAAC
>JAUVUV010000050.1 GCA_030604975.1 Candidatus Glassiibacteriota bacterium
ATCTGTCATCAGTGGAGACCAGCCAGCCCTGGGCTGCGTGCCCGCTTTGGCTGGGATGGCAAGTCTTGCAGGAGGTTCCGCTGATTCCGCCTTGATAATCTTGGCCGTGGCAGACCGTGCAGGAGGCAAGGCCCCGGTTGCTGGCAGTCAGGCCGTGAAAACTCTCGCTGGTTTTCACCAGCCAACCCTCGGCCGGGTGTCCGCTGGGGCCGTTGTGGCAGGTGTAGCAGCTTATATTTGCGTCGCCACCCCGGAGATCCTCGCCGTGGCATCCGGCGCAGTACCGGGTGCCGGTTTCCAGCCAGCGAGTTCCATGGAATTTCATGTCCCCGCGCACCAGCCAGCCCTGGGCTGGGTGCCCGCTCTGGCTGGTGTGGCAACTCTTGCAGGAGGTAGCGCTCCAGCCGCCACCGTAATCTTCGCCATGGCAGGCGGCACATGCAGATAGTCCCTGGTCGCTGGCAGCCAGGCCGTGGAATTCTTCGCTTGTTTTCACCAGCCAGACCTCAGCCGGGTGTCCGCTGGGGCCGTTGTGACAGATGTAGCAGGAGCCACCGCTGTTCTTTTTTCCCTTATATTCCTCACCATGGCATAAAGTGCACTCCTGATAGCCTTCCGCAGCGATTATAGCTGTGCCATGGAACTTCTCGCTCGTTTTATTAAGCCAGCCGTTCGGATGCCCGCCGGGGCCGTTATGGCAGGAGTTGCAGCTCACCTCGCTTGTGCCGCCCCCGTAGTCCTGCCCGTGGCAGGTGGGACAGGAAACAAGACCGGCGAGAGCCACTTTGTTACCGTGGAAATCTTCGGATGAGGCTTGCGACCACTCCTCGGAATGAACCTCCTCCGGCATGCTCGGATCCTTGAGGTCTGCGCAGCCGGTCCACAATACGGCAAAGGCAGTCAAGACAATCAGGCTGTAAAGGATTTTTTTCATTACGATTTAACTTTCCAGCTAGCCGGTCCCTCTTGCTAATTTCCGTGACAAGCCGCGCATACAGGATCGCTGTCCGGTTCATCGCTGTGGCAAGAGGCGCAGAGTTCGATATTGATTCTCGCCTGGACAGCGTGCCTGCCGCCGCTTCCCGGCAAAGTATTGGCCCAGGAAGCCCGCTGGTGCGACAGGGGATAGACGTTTCTCTCGGTGTGGCACTCGATACAGAAAGATTGTTCCTCGTGGCAGGCGGCGCATTCGGTCCTGCCGGTACGGATTTCTATTGCATGTTTGAACTGAAACCCAGGCGGATGCACGCGGGGCAGAAGGTTGTCGCCCTGGTGGCATTCCTGGCAGTCGTTGCGTGCGTGGCACATCCTGCACGATACCCCGTCATCCAGGCTGGCATCATCCCCGTGCTGCCGGATCCAGAGAGGCGATACGTGGTCTGACGGGATTTTGCCCTTTGAGGTCTCATGGCAGATAATGCAGTCTTTCTGCGCATGTTTACTAACGTGGCATCCAATGCAGGTGGACATCGGCGGCCTGTACTCGACACTGGCTGAATCCGGCACGCCGATGCCGACATGGCACCGGAGGCAGGGAATCTCTTTTATCAGGTGGACCGAATGGTTGAACTTTGTGCAGTACTTGAAATATCGCACCTCAGCCACAGGTCCCACAGCTTTGGTGCGGTATTGAGTAGAGATTTCGGCCTCGTGGCAATCGAGACAGACCTCTTTTTGGGGGATTAAAGTGTCCAGACCGCTTACACTTTCTCTTACAAACTGGTGGCAAGTTTCGCATTCCAGCTCCAGATCTTCGATATGCAGAAGGTGCGGGAACGGGGTACCGGATTCCTCCTGCTCGGCTGATGCCGGGGCCTCGGGCCGAAGAAGCGCAAGGCCCAGGATTGTAAGGAATAGAAATTTGATCGAGAGTTTATTCATCAGGCCAGCTGTCCCGGGCTTAGAAGACCCTGCTGAAATTGTAGGTGAACTTGAGCAGCAGACGGAAATCTTTGCTGAAAACGTTATTGTTCACATCCTGGAACTCGATGCCAGCAGTGACATCCTTGCGCGGCCGCCAGTTTAACCCGAATATCGAGCTGAACAGGTAGTCCCGGTCTTCATCCTCGTAGAAACGGTAGCGGGAATAGTCGATATCAGCGAAAAACTCGAATTTTTCTCTTACAGGCAGACTCGCACCAACAGCGAACCCGTCCTCGTCCCCGCCGAAACCGTTGCCGCGGTAATAGGTCAGCCAGCCGTACGGGCATGCTGCGCTCAGGCTCAGGTAGCTGCTGTTTTCGTCCTCGAAAAACACGGCTGCGTAGCTGGTGTTCAGGGTTACTTCCGGAGTTATAAAATATGTCACTCCACCGCGGAACTGGTCGTTGGCTTTGGGCTCGAAGCGGCGGAAATAACTCTGGTAGAAAAGGCGGGGCTGGTAATGTTTGTATTCGCCGAAAAAGTGCACTCGCTTGTGGCCTGAGTAACGCAGTCGCAGGAGGCCTTTCTGAACCTTGTCTGCCAGGAGGTTTACATCCAGCCTGCCGCTGCAATGCCAGCCGCCGGGCAGACGAGCTTTTACATTGAGGCCCACCTCGCGGAAAGCCACTTCGCCATGACGGTTTTTCTGGTACCAGCCGATCCCGAGAGTCACCGGCCGGATGGCCTTGGTGGTAAAGTACAGCCCCCCTGAGCGGGCTTTTTCCCAGCCCTGAAGACTGAACTTCCGCCTGTACGGGCTTTCCAGACCGAGATAGCCGGTGAGCTTACTTTTGCCTGCCGAACCCACACTGATATTAACCCCGTCCAGAGTCAGGCTGCCTGGCCCGAGGTGAATCCACTGGCGGCCCAGGGCGAGGCTCACACTGCGGATGTCCCATTTCAGATAACCGTTATAGAGACGCCAGTGCGGGTCGTCCGCATAGTTGATATTGAAATCGTCTGTCACCCTAATGTAGGTTTGGAAACTGACAGAACTTTTCTCTCCCCGCTGCCTTAGATTCAGTCTCAGGTACTGGTAGAACCTGAAATTGTCCTCAGCTGCTCCGGCAGGGGACGAGTAGAGGTTTTCGTAGTTGTAAAGAAAAGACTGTGTGCGGCCGCTGTAAAGTAACTCGGCAGAGAGCTCAGTGGCCCGGAAAAGCGTAAAAAACCCCAGCAGAAAGATCGGCCAATTGTAGTGTCGTTTGTACATAAAGTTCAGTCGTTCAAAGCCGGTATGACAGATGATAAGTAAAAAGAAGCTTGAGCGGGACTGAATCAGGCGAAAAACTACAATTTAGACAGAATCTTGTCAACGTTTTTATATTCCGCGGATATCGGCTGAAACAATTGAGGAGGTTGGAAATGCCGCAGAGAGAAAAGTCATTCCTGCACAACCTGGAAAGAGACACTGTCGCTGTTGAATGCGGCAAATACGCCCAGGCCGTTTACAATATTGGTCAATGGTTCATTCAGATCTCTCGAATCCTGGTTTCGTGATCTGTAAAGGTCTGCATATTCCTGATTGACCCGGTAAACCTTTACCCGGTGAAGGCCGAGGTGGGTTACATTTATCCGTGTGATCCTGTACTCATCACCCCTGATCGGGACTGAGATGATTCTGCTGGGACGCGCAAAAGGTAATCTGGTTGTAATGGGCTGGGGATCGGGTTCCAGATTGTCCAGAGTCACGTAGAATGTCGAGCCGTCCTCATTGAGCCAGTTTACTTTCAGGGCTGTGGTGTCGTCGTCGAAAAATTGTCTTCTGAAACCCCAGCCTCCACCTTCAAAAGAAAAACTCCGAACAATCAGTTCCTCAGGGTAAATGCTCACACCCACCGGGGATGGCGGAACCACGGTTTGGGCCGTGGCCAGTTTTCCGAAGTACGAGACCTCTATTTTAAACTCATCACCGGAGTCCACGGATAAATCTATTCCAGGATAATGATAGTAACCCTCCCTCTGCGGTGTGGGCTGAAGGCTATAGCGGTTTCCACCCTTGATCAGGGTAACCTCGGCATCGTTAATCGGTGGCGCGATCGAATTTTCACTGCCCAGTCCGAGAGTGGATGTTATCTGGATCTCAGTGACCGGTTCATTGGCGTAAAGATAGCCCCGGATTACCACCAGGTCCGATTCCGGCACGAATGGAGTTTCCTCGGAACAGCCCATTATCATCAAAGCGGATAACATGACGATTGCTGAAATATACTTTTTCATAATTTCCTCTTTATCTCGAATAAATCTGAAAGTAAATAGTCGGTGTGATGCCGAGCATAGCCACATTGGTTACGGCAACCGGTTGGGTATCAAGGTCATATTTGCGGTACCAGATATTAGTGTTATTGTAAAGGTTAAATATCGAGAAACCGAATACGTATTTCGCCGAATTTGTGATAAGACTGCGCGATATGCTTAAATCAAGTCGATGGTATGCGGGAAGGCGATAAGCATTTTTATCGCTTACATGGATATAGCTCTGCTCACTGCCATCGAGCAATTCGATATAATACTGGCTTTCCGGAGCGGTATATGCTTTTCCGGTTGCATAGACCCAGGTTGCGGACAAATCCCAATTACCGATTGAATATTTACTGACGAGATTCAGCTCATGGCTTCTGTCATGCGAAGCCGGGAATGGATTGCCATTGTTGAGCTCGGAGAAATCATACTCTACTTTTCCCCGACTGTAGCCGATCCAGCCGGTGAGCTTACCTGTTTTTTTCTGGGCCAGAAAATCGACGCCCCTGGAAAATCCGGCGCCGTGGTAAAATCCCCTGAGCTGGGCCTCTACAGTATTTTCTCGCCTTGGGACTACCCGGCGAGTATACTCTACCAGGCCATCCAGGTCCTTGTAGTAACCTTCTACATCAAATAAATAATTGTCGTTTTCATAGCTTGCGCCCACGATATAGTGCTCGGCGAAATTCGGGTCAATTTCCTCATCCGCCAGAATCCAGAAATCCCTGCTGCCTTCCAGAACGTTTTCATTGGCTATCCGGTTGATGAACTGGTGGTAATGTCCCCAGGCGCCTTTCAGTTTAACATTTTCCGACAGGAAATAAATCAGCGAGGCGCGTGGTTCCCAGTAATTCGAACCGGTCTTGTCATAATATGTTCCCCGCAAACCGGCGGTGAACTCTAAAGATGGAGATATTTTCAAGATGTCCTGCAAATAGAGAGAACTCAGCATGGCCTCGGTTTCACGGTTCACCAGATTTATCGAATCATTCATCGTGGCGAAATAGTGCGAGTTGAACCGGGAAAGCTCCAGACCGATTTTCAGGTCATGTGAGTTTGTGAGGTGCCATTCATTGTCAAGGCGGAGGGTAAGATCCTGTACTTTATTGTCTTCCTCCGAGGCAGTAGTGCCTCCGCGGAAAAAGTTCAAGCTGTCGTCAGCCGCGGTCACATCTGTAGTAAAACCCATGTTCCGGTCGCAGGTGCTGAAATAGGAGGAATAGGATAACAGTAAATTCGAGTAAAAACGGTCGTGCAGCTTGCGGGACCATTTGCCGCTGATGCCGGTGTTGCCCCAGGTGGTCAGTTCGCTGGTCTGTCTCGAAATGCCCTGACTCGAGAAGAACGAGTTGCGCTCAGTGTCCCTGAACGCGAAATTGGCGCCGCTGAAATCCTGAGACTGGTCGAGATTGTCTTTCCCCCTGTAGATACTTAAAGTAAAAATATCTTCGGCAGTCGGGGTAAAAGTGAGTTTGGAGTTTATGTCGTAGAAATAGAAATCAGGGTTTTCCGAAACAGTAGCTACGTTTCTGCCGCCTCTGCCGAATCCTCCAAAACCCCCTTGAGGAACATTGACCGGGTTTGATTCCTGGTCTCCGGTCATGAAATCGAACAATGAATTGTACAGGGAACTTTTCACAAAATCCGTATATGAACGCCGGGCCGAAAGCAGAAAGGTACCTTTATCTGATAAAGGGAATTCAAAAACGCCGTGGCCGCTCAGCAGGTTCAGCCCCGCTCCATAACGCATATTGTTAACATCACCGGTTTTCCCGGTCAGGTTCACCACGCTGGATATCCTGCCGCCGAATTCCGCCGGGTAACCGCCCTTGTACACTCTGATATCTTTGATAGCATCTGCGTTGAAAGCGCTGAACATTCCGAAAAAATGATCCACATGGTAGATTGTCATGCCGTCGAATAATACAAGGTTCTGATCCGGTGTCCCTCCACGCACGTACAGCCCCGAAGATCCGTCACTGATCCCGCTGATACCGGGCAATAATTGAAGGGAGCGGAAAATATCCACCTCCCCGATATTCGGCAGAGTTAGAAGCTCCAGAGGGGACAATATCACTTCGCTTATATTTTCAGATGCGTCAAGGATTTGCGCCTCACCTTTCACCGTGATTCCGTCCATTTCAAGTACAACCCGCTCCATTTTTATGATGACTGGCTTATCTGCGCCTTGGACATTATTGATTTCAACTTCTTTCGTAGCATAACCTATATATTGAACCTGAAGCGTACATTTACCTGCCGGCGCATTGACAATCACAAAGTATCCGTCGGTATTAGTAGCCGCACCCAGGTTCGTTCCCTTGATCAGCACATTGGCATAAGGCAGCGCTTCGTAACTTTCTTCATCGCGGACATAGCCCTTGATATCTTGTTTCAACTGTTTGTTCTGTTTGGAGTCGAGATTCACCTGCGCAAACGAGTCGCCCATCCTGCAGGCAAAAGTTAGAAAACACAATATGTAAAAAGATTTTTTGACAAATCTCAACATACTGAAATGTGGCCTGCCGGGTTTCCTTTTCGCCTTTTTCACCATTAGTCCTCCATTTTCAAGACCTCAATTTTGAATTTTTTTTCAACCTATCCTAACTATCTGATCTCAATCCTCTTACTCGTAATTTCTCGTATTTCTCATTCTGCTCCGGGCTAAGGAGGTCTCTGAACTTTTCGCGATAATCCATATATATTTTTATCCTCTTTTCGCTGGCCTCGCTCTGGTCGAGCTTGCCTTCGCGCATCTCACGGGCTACTTTTTCTGTTTTTTTATGCATATCTTTAAACAGTTTGCGAGCCTTTTTCTTCTGTTTCTTATCCAGTTCCAGGTAATTGCACAACCTTTCAAACTGTTTCTCGGCCTGTAGTTTTTGCATCTCCTCCGTTCGTTTCTGCATATCTCTCCGGCCGCGAACGTTTCCTGGTTCTCCTCTGCGTTGTGCTTCAAGCTCGGAGGGTAAAATCGCCATCGAGCATAGCATAAGCATACAGGCCACTGTCAAAATCCAGCTTTTCTTTGGACTGTGCATCAGGATCTTCCAAGCTGAAGTTATCTCAGAACTGCCATCTCAATCATCGTTTGCTGCATCTATTGTCCAAAGCAATGATTTCCAAATTTTAGACAACTAAACAACTTTAGACAACTAAACAGGTCGATTGGTTACTTGATTCTGGGGGGAATTGTTAACAGGTTGATGAAAGAGCAATAGCTCGCTTTCAGAATCCCTTTTCCACTGCGAACGAAAACCAGGCGCTCTTGTAGTCGTAGTATTCGTCGTTGGAGCTGTTCTTGCCTGCACCGGCGTTGACAGAGAAGTTGAAATCCTTGAGCATTTCGAAACTGCCCGCGCTGATTCTTTTGGTGAAATGAACCTGGAACAGCACGGCGCGATCGAGGCGGCTTTCACCGCCAGGCAGCACGTTGCCCTCCAGGTCCATTGCCGGACGGCCGCTGAATTTTCTGCTCCGCGCGCTAAGAAGAAGGGTCAGTGTACTTTCGCCGGGCAGCAGCTGTTTCAGCTGGATTTTGCCCTCGTGGCCGAAGTAGCTGTAGTGGTCGTCGAAAAGCTCCTCGTTGTTGAGCACCGATTCGCCGAGATTGGAGAGAAAGCGGTTGCGGTTGTGCGGATTGACTCTGGTGAAATAGCCGAACATGAGCCCGGTGCCCTCGGCGAGGTTCTGGGCCACGGTGGCACCGAGTTTCAACTGATCCGTGCTGGCGAACTGTTCTTGTCTGACTCCGTATACATAGAATTCTTCTAATGAAGACTCGTCGGACGGGTCGAGCCAGTCCCAGAACCTTCTGCCCATACCTGTTCCGCGGCCCGTCCCGGGACGTGAACCCATCTGGGGGAGGTCTTCGCGGATGACGAGAGTCGAGTCCAGGCTCTTGACACTCGAGGTATAGTTCTTATGGTAATAGGTACTACTCAGCGAAAGCGTGGTTTTGGTGGGAAGGTAGATGTTGGTCTGCAGAGCGATGATCTGCTCCGCATAATTGAATTCCGGGAATTCCTTGAAACGCTTGCCGTTCAGGTTATAACGGGCAAGGAACATCACGTTGTCCTTGAGATACTTTTTGAAATTAACATAAAGCCCGCCGGTGGTGTAGTTGTAGTAGCTGTAGTCCTCTGGATTAAACCTGGTTTCCACCTTGCCGCCAAGGGCGAGCAGGGTCTGGGATTCAGGCCACATGTGGTTGTAATCCGCGCCGATCTGGTGCACTGAAAAGTCGCGGTGGCTCAACTCGTTGAAAAGGAAGAACTCCCCGTTATAGCCGAAATACAGATTGCCCAATTCCGAGGCCTCCACCCCGTAGCCAAGGCTTGCGTAGGGGATAAATATGACATCGCTCTGGCCGGCGTAATTGCGGAAGATATTGTCATCGACCAGCATGTTGGTACCCACGCGAATGTCTTTCTGGGCGTAAGAAAAACCAGCCACGCTGAGCATTAGCCATACAACTGCAAAAGTTATCTTTCTCATTTATTCCCTTTCATCGGCCCTCTTCTGTGCCGTTGCTGAATTTGCCTTCTGTCGTCGATTCCGTCGCCGTTACGGTCGATAAAAATATCTTTTCCTCCGAGGCGCCCCCGCCGCATCCTGAAATCGGGGATACCGTCTGCGTCCTCATCAATAAAGCCGCGCATCAGCATCAGCCTTTCCTCCTTGATAAAACCGAACTTGTAACCCCGAAGGTTTTTCCGGTTGTAGCGTAAACCGGTGATATCGTTGATAAAATCACTATTCATATCTATCACATTGTCACAGATCCCGTCACCGTCGAGATCGACAAATCTAGCCCGCAGATCGTTCACCCCATCTCCGTCGGCATCCACATATAAATCGTTTATCTTGTCCTGGTTTTTGTCTTCGAACTTGAAGCTGTGCGGGTAGGGTTTTTTAGTTATATCATTGATTCCATCCCCGTCGGCATCCTGGAATAGATCGTTTTTTCCGTCTTTGTTCCGATCCACGAAGCCGAACACTATGATTGTTTCATTTTGGCTTTGTTCACCTTTTTTCAGCTCTGTTTTTGCAGATAGTTCAGCCTTTCCGGCAGATTCTCCGGTTGTTGCTTCCGTTTCTTGAGCCTTGTTCGGCTTTTCTTTCTCTTGGGCAAATAGAGCTGTAGAGTTAAGAGCAATTAAAGCTGCGGCCAATATAATGTATAGTACTCTTGCTCTCATGCTTAAGTTCCTGCGAAAATAACAGTAAAAAAGAGGCACCGGAGTTCCCATCCGGGAACTCCGGCCCGGGTGAACTTCTAACCTTACTTGGAACTGCCTGCTCCGGTTCCGGCCGCCCCGCCGCGGCGTCCCATCCTGCCTCTTCCGGCTGTACCCTGCCGTGCTGTAGCGCCACGGTAAAGCTTGCTGTCAGGGTCAAAGGCATTGAGCACGCCGTCGCCGTCGTCATCCTGAAGGCAGTCGTTGATACCGTCAGCGTCTTCGTCGATAAAGCCGCGGCCAAACCCGCGCCTATGACCGAGCTGGCCTGTGCCGGGGCGATATAGTGGGCTATCCGGATCGAAATGATTGATCACGCCGTCGCCATCATCGTCTTCGAGGCGGTCGTTGATCCCGTTGCCATTCTCATCGACAAACTGCAAGCCGAGGGCGCGGGGGCCTCCCATGCCTCTGCTGAAAC
>JAUVUV010000165.1 GCA_030604975.1 Candidatus Glassiibacteriota bacterium
GAAAAAAGGCGCTCTTGAACCGGGTGCTTTTTTTTATTTTATGTAACCCACTCCCCCTGAAATTTCCTGACTGATAAATTTTTCAGTTGTTTGAATATAACCTGGAAAATTATCTCCAAGCCACGGGCTAATAACATGAATGCCGGCCCTGCGCACGTCATTTCAAAATTCAGGCTGATCAAGACAGCACCCGAGCCTGCAGCCTTCGGCCTGATCATTTCTAAATGTCTTGCCTTCGCGACAGGGACTTATTGGCTGAATCGGGCATCATTGATCACGAGCCCTAATAATAAAATGCTGCTAAACAGCAAAAAAACTCTTCCCCTTGACACTCCCTCCCCGCTTGGATAAAATAGAACCATTTAAAGATCGTTGTTTGCAACGCCGCTATTTTTACACGCTGCGAGGACAGATGAGACGCTTTTCTCTGCTGGCATTGGTCCTTTACATTCTCGCTTTCCCCCAATTTCTCCCTGCACAGAGCACCGGGAAGATCGAAGGCGTGGTGACCGATAAGGAAAACGGCCAACCTCTGGCCGGCACCCAGGTGACAGTGGAGGGCACCACTCTCGGCAATATCACCAACGCTCAGGGCTACTATTTCATCCTCAACGCACCTCCCGGCCTCAGGTCCATTCGTTTCAACTATACGGGCTACGCCCCGGGGCTGGTGGAAAACGTCCGCATCCAGGCAGGCCATACCGTGACGGTTAACGCCTCGATGGAAATGGCCACTTTTGAACTGGAGATGATTGTCTTCGAAAGCGAGCCAGAGCCGCTTGTTCCCAGGGACAATGTGCAGACCAAGCAGCGGGTGCGCAGCGATTTTTCCACCTCCATGCCGGTCAACCGGATCGAGGAGGCGCTTGCTCTCCAAGCCGGAGTGGTTCAGAACGAGGCCGGCAAGTTCAGCATCCGCGGCGGTAGGCTCGGCAAGGAAGCGGTTTATATCGACGGTATCCTGGTACGCGCATTCAGCGAACAGGCCTACCTGAGCGATAAGATCTCCAGCGACAACTCCCCGCTGGTGGTGGGGAAAAACAGCGTGGAAGAAGTGAACGTGATCACTGGCGGATTCAACGCTGAGTACGGCCAGGCACAATCGGGTGTGATCAATATCATCTCCCGGGAGGGCGCAGACAGGCTTGCTGGCTCGGCGCAGCTTATCTCGGACTTTCTGATGCCGAGAACCGAAGATTACGGCTACAATGAACTTTCGCTCGATCTTTCCGTGCCGCTCGGCCTGCCGGGTTTTTCGAGCATCTTCCTTTCCACAGAACTGAAAGGCATGGCCGATGCCACTCCGAGCATGCATGGCGGCAATGCTGGTTTCCGTGGCCTGGATCAACCTTTCCTCCACAGGCTCAACAGCTATCTAGACCAACTGGGGCTATACGATCCAAACTCTATGGCGAGCCGTAAAGTGGGCTGGCTGGATGCCAACAGCCTTGAGCACGAAGTGCAGCGGCTCGACCGCTACTCCTTTGCCAACGTGCTCTGGAGCGACAGTAACGGGGACGGGCTGCCCGAGGAGCGCACAGTGATCCCAGGTGACCAGTTCGGCCCTGAGGGACGTATTCTCAATAACAACGGTGTTTACAGCGCACCGAACCCGGCGCGCTTGAGCGGAAACAGCGGCGACCTCTACGCCACCAGCGGTAAGTTCACCTGGTACGTGAATCCCGCGCTCAAAATCATTGCCACCTACCTCAGTTCGAGGAATCAGCGCCTCTACTACCAGCACGAGAACATTTTCAACGCTCCGGCAAGACGGAACCCTGGAGAAAGATTACGCACCTCGAACACAATATTCGGCGTGGACTGGGTGATCCACCAGAGTGCAGAGCACAGCTCCAACCTGATTTTCCGGGCCAGTACCTACCGCAACAGGCAGCACGGTGGAGCCTTGAGCGCCGCCAGCTACAAACGTTCGCCCTGGGGCGGGTTCGGGTTTTCCAGCCTTTCGTTTATCAACGAATCCCGCACGGAGCTGGATGATATATACCAGGCGGTTGAGGGCCTGGAGCCCGAGGGAAACTCTTATCCGACATACAACTCCGGCTTTCTCAACGCTTTCGCCTCCACTTTCACACCCCTACCGGGACAGCGCGGCCAGGACAACCCTGTCAACCCGCTGCTTCTGTTCAACGAATCCGGGCTACCCTTTCGCCTGGTCAATGACCTCGAGGAAAGAACCACTCTCAAAGCTGATTTCGACTCCCAGGTGCACCGCTACAGCAGGTTGAAAGCAGGCATTGAAATCCAGCGGATGAGTGTTGATACCCACCACTTTTTTTATGTCGGCGGCCCTCTTCAGGACTCCTGGTCAGTGGAGCCGAAAATCTACGCTGCTTACGCGCAGAACCGGCTCGACCTGGGTGATCTTGTGTTAGATACCGGCCTGCGCTTTGACTATTTCGATCCGGCGGCTGATTTCCCGAACGTGGTTGGTGAGGCTCTCCCCTCAGACCTGCGTTACAGCGCAGATAAAAAGTACAAGCTGAGCCCTCGTCTGGAGGTGGGATTCCCGGTTACCGACCGCAGCCAGTTGCGCCTCAGCTACGGGGTATTCGCCCAGGTCCCGGCCTTTTCAGACTACTACAGCCTGATCAACCGTGATATCCAGCAGGACCTGGCAAGCGATAATATCAACAACTATTTCGGCAACGGCCATCTGGACATGCCATACACCACGGCCTTCGAGGCAGGCTTTACCACCCTGCTCTCGGAGGATATTTATCTGGATTTCGTCGGCTACAACAAGGACATCCGGGGCAATATCGCCTACCGCTGGCTCACCCAGCAGGAATTGCTTGACCTCGGCGGTTTAACCGACCGCACAAGTACCAAGTTCGGCAAGAATCTTTTCATCGCCACCAACGGCGACCACGGCAATATCAAGGGCTTCGACCTGAGTTTCAACCGGCGGCTTGTCGGATACTGGTCGGTCAGCACGAACTATTCGCTAACTTTCGCCCGCTCCTCGGCCTCTAACCCGCAGGAATTCGCCCGCGCCTACGGCAGGCAGATCATTCGCGACCCGCTTACCGGCAGGGACAAGACCCCCGACCCGCCAAGCGAGCAAACTCCTACGAATACGGACCAGACCCATACTATCAACCTTCAGGCCTCGCTCGAACTGCCAACAGATTTCCTCGAGGGCACATTCTACGGCAAATTGCTCTCCAACACCGGGACTTTCCTGACCTGGCATTTCCATTCAGGACGGCCTTACACTGTGGTTAACCGCCTGGGCAACCTGGCAACCGGCGAAAACAACAACGCGCGCACCCGCTCGGTAAAGATCGCTAACCTGCGGGTGTCCAAGCGCCTGCCGATAGGCGAAAAACGGCGCCTGAGCTTTTTCCTGGAAGTGATGAATCTGTTCAACACCGAAAATATAAAGCCCTCGATGGTCAACCCCACCACGGGTCAGCCCGGAGTGGACGCTTTTCTGCTGGGCGAGCTGGCCAAGCAGATCGGCAGTTTCACCACGCGCCCGGAGCCTGTAAGCGTGGAGGATGAAGCAACCAATGCGGAACTTTCGCCCGACCCGGCCGAACGTCTGACACTTGCCAGGATCAGGGACCTGAACGGCAACGGACTGGTGGAATACCCGGAAACATTCGCTCTCAGGCTTGCTGCGATGCTTGCGGCAATGGACAACCCGCTGGCCTATCTGAGGCCGCGCGAGGTGCGCCTGGGACTCCGTGTGGATTTTTAGTAATTTGAAAGACAACTGAAAAGTAAATGAAAAGATCAGGATACATATTTCTTCTTTTAACTATTCTCCTACCCCTGGTGCAGAGTGCCGGTTTACTGGCTGCGAGGGGCGGGGGTGCGAAAATAAAACGCCAGGCGAGCGCACGGCTGGCCCGTTTCGAGGCGCGCCAGAGCTCGGGCAATAATTTCGCCTTTTACCTGTCGAATACAGGCTTTCTTGCGATCAACCCCACCAGCCCGTTCGCTTCAGGTGGTTTCTGGCCCTCCGGCTCGAACAATAACTATATCTACCAGAGCGGCCTTAATGTGTTGGGAATTATCGACTCGGACGGGGACGGCGTTTACAGCGACACGGTTGAAACAAGCGCGGTTTATGATGCCGAGTGGCGCGAGGGCCCGGCCTCGGGTACCAGAGAAGGTCCTGAATCGCGGCTGCTCTTCTCCACCGACGGCGAGGATCTCACCCTTTGGCCGGATGAGTTCAGCATGCTCGATGACGACCCGGACAGCCCCACTTACGGCACCCGGGTGCCTCTTGTTATCGGCGATCAGGACGTGGTCGCTTTTTTCACCGATGTTGACGGCCCCATTTTCCAGGGCGCGGGCATTCACCGGCTCGGGGTCGAGGTGAGCCAGCGGGTGATCTTCATCTCCACCGGCATCGAGCGCGACATCATGTTTGTCAACTGGCGGATCTCCAATGCCACGAGCTATGTCAACCCGCAGGAAGTGGCCGGTGTGCCTTACGATATCCGTGGGGTGCTTATGGATGTGAAAAGCGATTTCGATATCGGGGTGCCCACTGATGACGCTTCGGCTGTGCTGCCTGTCAGGCAGCTTGCGCTGGCCTACGATTCGGATTTCAGGGAGCAAGAATTTCAACGTCAGCCTGCGATCTACGGCAGCTCCATTCTTTACAGCCCCGCAGAGGATGACGGAGTTGACAATCCCACTGTGCTTGAACCCGAGGGCAACGGCCTGGTGGATGAAACTTTCGGTGATATCATGGAAGCCGGTCTGACACACCCGGTCACTGGCCAGCCGCTGGTTTTTCCTGAGCAGGTGCGCCACCTCAAGGCCGAGCGTTTCTACCTTTACACGATGTACACCTACGGTGACCAGCGCCCCGACCCGTTCAGCGATGCCGAGGCCTACCGTATCCTTTCGGCCGCGCCGGGAACGAACCTTCTGCCCGCCTTCGATCCTTATGCCGATTTCCTCGAGGCCACAATCGTCGAGGACCTCCGCCAGAATATCGTTACCAGTGCTTTCGACATGCCCGCTTCCGGTGAGCCGAAAGAAATCTGGGCCGCTTTTTATTTCAGCCCGGCTGCCAATGATCCCTCTATCAACGACAAGCGGGCCGACCTGTCGAAGCTCACCCCTGAGGGCGAGTTCTCCCGCGTGCTAAATGTTGCCGAGGCTGCCCGGAGGATTTTCGAGGCCTCATTCGTGCGGCCCAAGCCGCCTCCTGCTCCCGATTTCCGCCTCGTCCCAGGCGACAGGCAAGTCACTATCACCTGGGATGACTTCCCGGTACACAACACTTATGATGATTACGCAGAAACATTCCAGGCCTCCCAGCTCGTCCTGCGGGACAGCCTTCCGGATGGATTTCCCAGGATTACAGGTTACCGCGCCAATGATTTCGAGGGCTTCCGGGTTCACCGTTCGCTAACCGGGGAGCGCAAGGACGCCAAGCTGATCGCCCGGTTCGACCTGGACAACAAGATTTTCGATTACACGGTCACACGCACCCTAACCCAGGGCGGTTTCACCGGTACAGGGCCGTTCCTGCTCAAGCTTGGTGAAGACGCCGGCCTTTCGTTCTCCTACGCGGACCGGGGTGAGGATATCGGTGGGCTGGTCAACGGGGCACCGATTTTCTACACAGTAACCTCCTACGATTACAACCCGTTCAACGCCGGTGGGGAATCGCTCGAGTCAAATATTGGTTTCAAGAGGCAGGACGCTCTGGGAAGGTTTATCCAGC
>JAUVUV010000169.1 GCA_030604975.1 Candidatus Glassiibacteriota bacterium
GGCGCGCGGCCGTGCGCCCCTACGGGTGGTTTTTACCGAAACCATGGAATAACGCACCTTTGGTCCATTATTTTCGGAGCAGAAAATTCATATTCTTCATACTCTATAATATTCGCAGTTATTTAAGCCGCTAAGTATAAATAGACGGCTCTAAGGGTGTAGTTTCAACAGTTATCAATCAGAGGATAAACTTGGAAGGATTCAGCCTGGATTTTCTGGGGTCGAAGCCCCTGTGGTTGGTGATTTTGCCTTTGGCAGCGCTTCTGCTGGTCTGGTGGACCTACCGGAGGACTTATCCGCCAGTGGACAGGTGGTATCGCCTGATTCTTGTGGTGTTGCGCGTTGCTGTTGTGGCTGTTGTGGGCCTGCTGATTTTCGAGCCGGTGCTTCAAGTCAGGCGTTTCAGGGAAAGGCCCGAGCGAGTGGCCCTGCTGGTGGACCGGTCAGCGAGTATGCTCCTGCCTTCAACGGGCAGAGGTGGAGCGCAGGCCCTGTCGCGGCTTGACCTGGCTCTGCGCCTGATAGATGAAAGCGAGGCGAATAAAGGGATAAAAATTTTCACTTTCGGAAGTGCTTTGACAGAGGCGGACAGCTTGCCTTCTGAAAGTGAGTCTCAGCTGGAGGACCGCACAGACCTGGCCTCGGCCTTGGAGGCACTCAAGCAGCGCGGCCAGCCGGACTGGGACAGGGTATACGTGCTGAGCGACGGCAGGGTTAACGCAGGAAAGGACCCGTTGCTCGTGGCCGAGGGCCTGCCGCAAGTGGAGGCAGTCATGGCAGGAGGTTATCCGCAGAGGCCCGATCTGGCTCTTGTCTCGGTTGAGCAGATCCACCCGGCATTTGCCGGGGATGAGGTGGAACTTGAGCTGAGTGTCGCGGTGGGCCGGCCGCAGGAATCCTTTGACACGGTAGCACAAGCCCCTGTGTGTGACTTTTTCCTCAACGACCGCAAGATTGCCGAAAAAAGGATCGACCTGGGAAGCGGTGGAGCGCGTTTTGCCGCGGCCGCAGTGAGCCTGCCTGCTCAGGAGGCGGGAAGTTACTGGCTGAGATCGGTTCTTCGGCCCATTGAGGGTGAATGGACAGCGATAAACAATGAGCGGATCATGCGGCTGGAGGTGTCCAAAAACAAGCGCAAGCTCCTTCTGGTAACCAACTCGCCGGACTGGGATTTCACCTTTCTCCAGCGTGCGCTGGAGCTGAATGACGATTGGCAGGTGGAATCGATCCTGCTGTTGCAAAGCCGGGAAAGCGGCCCTATGATCCGCAGACGGGACAGCGAGGGCCGCTTCACCCCTATAAGCTTGCCGGATGCAGGCGCTCTGGAGGAACTCGAGCTGCTATTGCTCCATGGCAGGCTCGACAGATACGACACTGCATTCCTGAGGCGAATCGCCAGGCGGGCCGATAGCGGAGGATTCGCCCTTGTTTTCTGGCCAACGGATGATTTGAAAACCGCAAATCTGCCTGCTGCACTTGCCCGCTATTTGCCTTTCAAGCAGGCACAGGTATCGCTGGTACAGGTGAAGGCTCCGGAAGTACCCTCGGTAATATTTACCCTGGACCGCTACAATATCCTCGCCAGCCTTGGCAGCGGAACTGCAATCGACGACCTGCCCCCGGTAGGGTGGGTATTCAGGGGAGTCCCATTTAAAAGCACGGTGGAAGTTCTGGGGCGTGCAGGCAGAAGGTTTCCAGCGGGCGAACCGGCACCGGCGCTGATTGTGGCCCAACCCGAGGATGGCACACGCGTAGCGACGGTGCTTGCCCAGGGCCTCTGGCGCTGGCATATGCTGAACCAGGACACCTCTGAAAGCCGGGATACCCGATACTACCGCCTCTGGGGGTCTCTCTCGAGATGGCTGACCGCTGGAGAGAAAAAAGCAGGCCTGGCGCTCGAGCCAGTGCGGGAGGTTTTCCACCGCGGTGAGCCAGTCGCCCTTGAAGGCAGGCTGGGGAGCAAACGGGAAGATACGGCTAAAGGTGATCTTAGCGTGGAGATATTTGTCTGGCGGGAGAATGAGAGGAGAGGTGTGGATACAGTGGCTGCGGTAACAGCAGAGGCACAAGGCGCCGATGGAAGTTTCACGGTTCAGCTGGGCAGGCTTCCCCCAGGCTATTACAACTACCAGGGTGTTCTTGCTGGTGGGCGCATGCAGCAGAAAAGCGCAGGTGTTTTCGCAGTGGAAAGCTACAGCCCGGAGATGGCTGTGATCGAGCCTGATTCCGGTGTTCTGGCCAGACTTGCGAAAGAAACCGGAGGTAGTTTTCATGGTGGTTTGGACGGCCAGATAAGCCTTTTGTCTGGTTCCACAGAGGAATCCGTTGCCGCTTCATGGAGACTTTCACACAACGTGTGGGTTTACAGCCTGCTTATCGCCATTCTTTCAGCGGAATGGATTTTGCGTAGAAGAAAGGCGCTGCCCTGAAATTTCAAAACTCTTTTTAACTCTCGAATATCCCCAGTTTTTAAATTGTTGACAACTAAGAACCGGCAAAATATTTTTTATTTTTACATATCTAATATCTTACCCTCGAGCCACCGGTATTATTTCGCCGGAAGAATCGTTTTCCTTCCACCCTTCTGACTCTGGGAACCAGACAGTGTGTTACCGGAGGGCCAGCTTACACTGAACGACCGCAGGAGGTGGATACCGGTGGAAGGATACTAACCGACAGGAATCTTTTTTTTCAACCAAGAGGTATATCGGCAGATGATTGAAAATCGCAGCCAGGACATTCAACTGATAAAACTTGCCGCACAGATCGAGAAGGACTGTCTTCTTTTCCTGGAGCAATTCGCCCAAAAATCAGGGGAGAACAGCCAACTGACACCGTTCTTGCAGCAAATGCAGAATGAGGTGCAGAACGATTTGGAAAATTTCGAGACCTGTCTCTCGCCGCTGGAGGCAAACTGGTCGACTGAAGAAATCGAGGATATTTCGCTGGATGATTATGTCAAGAAACTGCAAAAGACCAGAAGCGAGAAATTCTATCCCTCGAGCAAGGTCAGCGAACTGAAAGAGGGCTTTTTCAGTCCCATACGGGTCTTGGCTTACTTGGCGGAGACCCTGAACGAGCAGGCCGATTTCTATTCATCCAGCGCCAGCGATATATTTTATGAAAATGAAAAGAGTTTGTTTATCAATATTGCCTCGAACAAGAAAGATCAAGCGGACCAGGTGATCAAGAAGAAGAGGGAGATCATTTCCCGTTTTCCATGAGTAAGCACTGAAGACCGTGAGCTGAGAGAACAACGCCTCCCGGAGAATGTCAGGGAGGCGTTGTATTATCTACCCCGGCCATGGAGGAAGAAATGAAGTTTAAAATTCTGGAGAAGCTGGACCTGAAAGCACCCTGTAGTATTCTGCTGATACCGGTATTGCAGGATAAAGTGCTGGAAAACCCACTGGTGGCCAGGATCGACAGGGCTCTCAGAGGGGTAATCGCCCAGCTCGCCGATCAGGAAAATTTCAAGGCCAAAACCAGACAGAGCCTGAATTTCAATACTATGGGCAAGATAGGCCCCAAGAGGGTCTGTCTTCTGGGACTGGGTGCTGCAGAGAAGCTGAAACATGAAACCTACCGCCGCACCGGTGGACTGGGTGCAGACTGGCTGAGAAAATTTCGCGCAGAGGATGCCACAGTTGTCTGCCAGGTGCCGAAAGGGATCAAATTGACTGTGGGAGACATTGCCGGGGCGGTTGTTGAAGGTCTGCGGCTGGGACTTTACCGTTTCGATAAGTATAAAAGTAAAGATGACGGCGAGCCACCGTATGGGGGGCCCGGCGGGGTGAGCCTTTTCTGCTGCGACGCCAGAGGCAAGGTGATGAAAGGAGTAAAGCCTACTCTGGAAGCGGCAGTCCGGCGAGCATTGACACTTGCCGAGGGTGTAATCACAGCCAGGGAACTGGTCAATGAAATCCCGGAGGTGATGACCCCGGCTGAGTTGGCCGAAAGAGCCAGGAAACTTTCCTCCGGGATAAAGGGTTTAAGCTGCCGAATCCTGGACGAGAAAGAGATGGCTGCCGAAAAGATGGACGCTGCACTGGCCGTAGGCCGGGGAAGTGAGAACCGGCCACGCTTTATCGAACTTCTCTACGAACCGCCTAAAGTGCCCAAGACGGCCCCGCTTTTCGCAATGGTCGGCAAGGGGGTGACTTTCGACAGCGGCGGGCTGAATATCAAGGCCGGTGAAGCGATGGCAACGATGAAAATGGACATGTCGGGTGCCGCGGCGGTGATCAGCGCAATTACGATTATCGCGAGGCTGGGTTTTCCTTTGCGTTGCGCGGCAGTGGTAGCCGCGGTGGAGAACATGCCCTCGGGGCGCTCCTACAGGCCGGATGACATTGTCCGGGCGATGAACGGCACCACGATCGAGGTGGGCAACACCGATGCCGAGGGCCGGCTGACCCTGGCCGATGCTCTCAGCTGGGCGATCCATAAGCTGGGCGCGGCGCGTGTAATTGATCTGGCCACCCTGACAGGGGCTTGTGTGGTGGCTCTCGGCCCGACCACCGCGGGAATTTTCGGCAATGACCCCGGGTGGCTGGCCACAGTGCAGCAGGCATCTGCAGAGGCAGGAGAGAAATGCTGCAACCTGCCGCTTGACGAGGACATGAAAGAAGATATCAAAAGCGAGATCGCCGATGTCAAGAATATCAGCGCGACCCGTTCTGGCGGGGCGATAACCGCTTCACTGTTTTTACAGAAATTTGTCAAGGAAACGCCCTGGGTGCACCTGGATATCGCAGGGCCGGCCTGGGCGGAAAAGAAACGTCACTATGAACCTGTAGGCGGCACTGGCTACGGGATTCGCACGCTGGTACGTCTGGCCGAAAGCCTGGCAGCGAAAAGTGGGGAGTAAGATAATAAATAGGAGAAATATTAAATATGCTTCTTTAATGATGTCCCTTGGAGTCTTTTTTTACTAAAATGAATAAAATAAATCTTTAAAAATGATCTTGACAAAAGGATGGAAAGATGTTACATTTTAGGTGAATACAAATATATTAACCTTTTTGGTTAATAAAAGATATAGGAGAAGACAATGTGATAATTCAATTTAAAAATAAAAAGCTCGAACGTTTATTTAATAGTCTAGAATTAATAGAAAGAACATATGGAAAAAGAATAGCAAAAAAAATTGCTCAAAGGTTGTATGAACTTGATGCTGCAGAAGTACTTAATGATATTTCCCACCTTCCTCCGTTACGATGCCATCAGTTAAAAGGGTCTCGTAAAGGTCATTTTTCAGTTAATGTAACTCAGAAATTACGTATCGTTTTTATTCCTGCACACAAACCGGTTCCAAAAAAACCAGATGGTGGAATAGACAAAAAATCAATTACAGCAATAAAAATAACTTCCATAGAGGATTATCATGGATAGGCATATTAAAACACAATTTACTCCTGACTATGTTTCCCATCCAGGCGAGACATTGCTTGAAATACTTGAGGAATTTGAAATGCCTCAGAGAGAATTAGCAAGAAGAACGGGTTTAACTCCAAAAACGATTAATGGAATAACAAATGGCATTTCTCCAATATCACCAGATACCGCTTTAAGATTAGAGCGTGTTTTTGGTATACCTGCTTCTTTTTGGAATAATCGCGA
>JAUVUV010000225.1 GCA_030604975.1 Candidatus Glassiibacteriota bacterium
GCCGGTTGCCCCTACGCTTGTCTCAGGAGTGGGCTACCCCGGAGCAAAGCTCCGAGGAGTTCTTTTCGATTAAAAACCGGGAAAAAAGGAAGTGCGCGAAAAGTCTAACTTACAGACCCTTCGAGCGGTTTGGATACGTGTATTATCCGCTAAGAGAATCACTCCAAAGTAATTTTAAAATGCCGCATGAAATGGGCACCGTATATGGACATCATCAAAGCGTGAGGAATCAGGCGCGGCCGTCGGATGAGTGTCCACATCATCAGTTTCCAGAAATGCTTCCTGACTCCCGGCTTGATCCCCAGTTTATAGACGGACATTACCGCCCCACGCAAGTAAGTAAAAGAAAAACCGGCATTGTACTTGTTTACAAGCCGATAGCCGCACAGGAATGTCCGCACCCGCTTATAGTATGCCTCAGGCTGGTAAATATCGCTGATAATTTTCTTATATCCTTCTACAAGAACTTTATAGTCCATTTTCGGCAGGAAGTTCATGGAATAATCGGTATTATTACCGGATATTTTTTTGGTGATACGATTTTCTTTTATCAACCGTTTATATAGTCTCGTACCGGGAGGAGCATTGAGCAGCCCTACCATAGAGGCGACTATGCCGCTCTCGTTGATAAACTGGCTCATGCGGGCAAAAATGTCTTTTTTATCACTGTCGAAACCCACAATAAATCCACCCTGGACCTGCAATCCTGAAGAATGGAGTTTTTTTACATTGGCGAGCAAGTCGTTTCTGGTATTATGTAACTTCCCACATGCAATCAAGCTTTCTTCATCAGGTGTTTCGATACCGACAAAGACCATATCGAATCCGGCTTCCACCATTAAGTGTATGAGCCTGTCATCATCGGCAAGGTTGATCGATGCCTGCGTAGAGAAGATGAAAGGCTTTTTTTCTCTCTTCCTCCATTGGATAATTGCGGGTAACAACTCATCTTTAATTCGCTTTTTGTTGCCGATAAAATTGTCATCCACAAAAAACACACCCCGGCGCCACCCGCGCTGATAGAGGGCATCTAACTCACGCAAAACATTGGCGGCCGACTTGGCCCGCTGGGAACGGCCATTGAGCACCGTTATGTCGCAGAATTCACAGTCATAGGGGCAACCGCGTGAGTACTGGAGGCACATCGTGGCGTAGTTCTTAAAATCTATCAGGTCCCACAGCGGCACCGGAGAGGTGTTGATATCAGCCCATTCCGACGAGCGGTACACGGGTTTTAAGCACCCAAGTTCCAGGTCGGCTAAGAATTGTGGAAGAGTGATCTCCGCCTCATTCAAGACCAGGTGATGGACTTCCGGAAAATCCTGAGATTCGGCGGTAAAGAGAGGCCCGCCGGCCACCACCTTGCGGCCGAGCTCAATACACCGGGCAATCACCTTTTTGGCGGATGGCTTCTGTATCGTCATCCCGCTGATAAAAACATAATCAGCCCACAAAATGTCCTCATCCCTTAACGTGGCAACATTCAAATCGACAAGCTTCAGATCCCATTGTTTCGGCAGCATGGCGGCAACAGTCAACAAACCCATTGGAGGAAGCGACGCCTTTTTCCCGATGAAGCGCAGGGCATGGCTGAAACTCCAGAATGTATCAGGATACGCGGGGTACACCAATAAAATTTTCATTGCCACACTTTCCAGAAATGGTTATCAGGTTAATCCGCCATGTTTTTGAATATTATTCCCTTACAAGCAGTAAGATAAATTGGTTCAACAAGTGCTGGACCTTTTCGTGTCACAACCTCTTTTGCCGCCCGGGTCATCCGCCAAAACGCTCAGTCCGAAACCCGCTGAGACCATGAGCAACATTGTGAATCCACGATACGTATCACGGGAAAGAAGGCGTTTGTGTTTGGTGAGAATGGAACTCATCGAATCCTTCTCCTCGCGATAATGATGACTTGAATGATCCTGAAGGCTCCCAACAAGTATGCTCGTGAATGCCGGACTATACTGTCAGACAGGCAAACTCAAACAAGAAAAGCATAAATGATGTTCTTAATTATTAAAGCATAAACGAAAGCTTGGCAAGATAATAATCAATTGCCAGAATAATCCAGGGGGCAGTGCAAATACCTTAAACCTATCTTAAAATATCTCTCCGACACCAAAACCCGCAGCCAGGCGTGAGAACAACGATTTATTTATTGCTGCCCGTACAGGGTGAGTGCTTGGCGCTTTCTGCAGCCTCCGACCACATCAATCGTTGTTTACCTGCTGGTAACAATGCCTCTGTTTCTTGATAATAATCTCTCAATATCTTAAATTTCGGCAGAATGGAAAATCCTTTCCACTCCCCCGATTATGTTAATCTATCAAATCACAGTCAGACAGGCTTTGTTGCGATCTTGTTGTCTGCGTTGCCACCATTGCCTAAAACCTGGTGGCCGAAATCTAACTTATTCCACCCAGTCATCCGCTGAAAACCGTCCTCTTTCATGTCAGCTATTCAGAATATGGCCGGGAAAATCCTCTGAAGGAGCTCTGAAATGAACAAAAACCTGAATCGGCGCGATTTTCTCAAAGTTACAAGCCTCGGTGCAACCGGCATGGGGGCGCTGTCCATGCAGTCATCAGATGCCAGGGCTGCCTGGGCAAGACCTATAGGCGGCATGTCTTTGCGGCACGGCTCTCCTTTAATTGTCAAACCGGTTCTGGTTTATACCATCCACCAGAGAGAGGACGCCACTAGCTGGCGTCCCTGGGGCGGGATTCACACCGAGGGGGATGCGGAGGCCGAAGCCAGAAAGATCACTCAAGAGCTGAAAAACCTGGCCTCGGGTGCGGACTTTCCATTTGAGGTCCTTCCTGTGGCCAAAGTGACCAGCCCCGAACAGGCCGCCGCAGCACGTGACACCGACTGCGACACGATCCTGATCTATGCCGCGAGCGGCAGCCGGGTATGGCTCGAGACCCTTGCCGGAGGGGACAAAGAGAGTGTGATGTTCCTGCGGCATAAATCCGGCCCGGTTTACACGTGGTACGAGGTGGCCCATCCGCGTTTCCTGCGCAAGCGCTCGGATGAGTACAGGGAGAAAGGCATGGATGTCTGGGATATTGTGGTGGACGACTATGGTGAGCTGCTCTGGCGGCTGCGCTCGCTTCATGGGCTGAAAAACACTCTGGGAACGAAAATAGTGGCTATCGGCAGTGCAGGCGGCTGGGGGGAAGGCAGCAAATTCGGCCCGGAAACCGCGCGGGAGATCTGGAAGCTCGATATCCAGGAAATTCCCTACGAGGATCTTGAACCGCTGATCAAGAAAGCGCTCTCCGATAAAAAGTGTGTAGATACCGCGCGGCGGCAGACGGATGAGTACCTGGCACAAAAGGGCGTCTCGCTTCACACTGACAAAAAATTCCTGGTCAATGCATTTATCCTGAAAAAAGTGTTCAGGGATCTGATGGACCAGGCTGGTGCCCCGGCGTTCACAATCAACAGCTGCATGAGAACGATCATCCCGATCGCCCAGACCACGGCCTGCATGGCCTTGAACCTGATCAACGATGACGGCCTGCTTGCCTTTTGCGAAAGCGATTTCGTGGTGATTCCATCAGGTATTCTTCTGCATTATATCTCCGGCAAACCCTCTTTCTTTCAGGACCCTACCCACCCTCACAACGGGGTAGTCACCTGTGCCCATTGCACTGCTCCCCGGAGAATGAACGGCCACGATCTGGAACCTGTAGAAATTCATACACATTTCGAGTCGGATTACGGCGCGGCTCCTAAAGTCAACATGAGAAAAGGCCAGGTGGTCACAAACCTCTGTCCAAGTTTCACCTCCAAAAAGTGGCTGGGCTTCAGCGGAAAAATTATCGACCACCCGTTCTACGATATCTGCCGCTCACAGATCGATATCGAAATCGACGGCGACTGGCGCAAGCTCCTGGAAGACATGCAGGGATTTCACTGGATGACCTGTTACGGGGATTACCTGCGCGAGGTGGGCTACGCGCTGAAAAAAGTCGGGATCGAATGGCATAATATCACCTCCGGTAGAACTGTCTGAAGAGGCGGTTCGGATTAGCAGTCTGCAGCTTCGTTGCGGCCAATTCTTTTCAAATAAAATAAGGGGGAATGGATCAAATGAACAATCAGGAATCGAAACTCTCACGGAGAAAGTTCATGGGCTCCCTGGCCGGACTCGGAGCAAGTGCGGCAATTAGCTGTGAATCCTCGGGCAAAGAGAAAAAAGGGCCGGAATTCACCGGGCCGCTCACCAGGGAAAAATTACCGCAGGAAATTGAAGTTTCCAAACCGAACGGCCTGAACCTGATCGTGATTATCGCAGATACTTTCCGCTGGGATTACCTTCACTGTAACGGCAACGAGCGTATCCGCACTCCCAATCTCGACGCTCTGGCAGCCGAAGGGGTCTATTTCGAAAACTGTTACGCCGACGGCCTGCCCACCATTCCGGCAAGACGCGTGATGCATACCGGCAATAGTATCCTGCCGGACAGGAAGAAATGGCGGCCGCTCGAGGAAAGTGATGTCACTTTCGCCGAAATTCTCGGCAAGGCCGGCTTTAGTACGGGCTTTATCGTGGATACCTACCACCATTTCAAGCCGGGGATGAATTTCCACCGCGGTTTCAACAGCTGGCAATGGATCCGCGGCCAGGAGGCGGACCCTTACAAAAGCGGCCCGCGTAACGCGGTGAAACCGGAAGATTACACCCCGGAACACCTTCTCAAC
>JAUVUV010000059.1 GCA_030604975.1 Candidatus Glassiibacteriota bacterium
CCTCGTCTATGGTTTTCTGGATGGAATTCTTTTCGTCCTCAACCGCCTGGACTTCTTTCGCCACCTGAACCAGTTCTTCCCTTTTCATATTGTAATAATGTTTGTTTTCCGTAAGCTGATTTTCTACTTCATAGAGTAGCTTACGCAGATTGTTTAGCTTTTCGCGAGATTCCTCGCGGCGGCGCTGTGCCGAAATGAGTTCCATCTTCTTGCGGTGCCTTGTCTCTTCCCTCTTTTTTTGGATCAGAAGCCCTATAAAAAGAATCATGCAGAGGACCAATACGACAACAACGGAATAATAATAAACCATTTTGAACCGGTCCGGTGTTCTGAATGAATATTAATCCGGGTGAAAGCTAGGAAGGGCTTGAGCCGAGTGAAGCATAGCATTTCGCTAGATAATACGGCAGGACCAGGTACAAGTCAAATTAAAAGTTTGCCTTGGCGACTCAAAATATTTATGGCGGAAACTTGGGGGAATAAATCGCTCCCGGTTGCGGGCATTTACTGATCGATTTTTCCTTAATTCCTTGATTTCCTGAATATCAAAACTGCTCTTCAGATAAGACAGAATCCACTCGCTTGCCCGGGCGAAAGGAAAGTTTTACATGTTTAAAGGACGAAATCGCTGAAAAACTCATTTTCATTAAAGGTAGCGGTGATATCGTCATCGATCAGCACCATTATTTTCCCGTCCTTACGCTCCAGCACGGTAACCACGCCGAATTTTGTGTCGATTTTGTCGTATTTCCGCACTTTGCTTGCGCTCGTTCTTGGCATCGGAAGATCTCCTCTTCAGACCGGAAATTTGGGTACGATACTAGAAAAGTTGCATTATTCTTTGACGCAATTAACATACCAGACTGGATTCAGAGTTTCCGATGAGATAATATGCCTGTTTTCATAAAGTTATACGGAACAGTGGCTTGAAGGCGGGTTATATTTCTCACTGAAATCGAAAGGTAAAATCTACCGGAAAGGGGGAAATATTATTCTTTAGCTGCCATAAGGACCAGACCTTTATCAACAGCCAGAATATCAAGGGATGGGAACTTCTGCGCAAGCTCATCCCGGTGTTTTTCACGGGTAATTACTGCCAATGGCCCTGGCATATTAATTATGTCCTCAGCTTCGTCAGTTGCCTCCAGATACACGACAACTCTCTGCGAATAGAAGCTCAGCGCCGTTTTGTGGTACCTGTAGGCGGCCAGAGTACCACTGTCGCCGAGCCAGGCACAGGCGCGGTCAGTCAGCCTTTTCTGCGGTTCCTGGCGGTGGTTCGACACCAGGGGCAGGATGCTCAGGGCGATCAGCAAGGCAAAGAGTGTCTGTCCCGCGGTTTGAAAAATAAAAGCTCCCATGTGCCTGCGCCGAATCAGTAAAACGAAAGCACCCAGCGGACCGGAAATAACCGCTAAAGCGGTGAGAAGAGGCAGATTGCCAAGCTCGAACGGCGCGATCTCATCCGCTCCAGTAATTAAAAATACAGCCAGAGCAGCCGCTGCAAGAACACTCAGCAGGGTCGGCAAGAGAATAACACGGGAACGACTGCTGGACTGTGCGGAGGCAAGTTCGTGCAAGTAGCCGGCAATAAGCATTGCCAGGGGCGGGAAAGCAGGAGTTATGTAAGTGGGCAGCTTGGCCCGGGAAAGGCTGAAAAAGAGAAGAACCAGCATACACCAGAGCAGCGGGAAGGTTGTTTTACCAATCAAGGTACGCTCTCTTTTCCACTGCCCCTGGATGCGGCGCACCGGCCTGATTATCGCTTGCACGGCAAAGAAACTCCAGGGGTAAATCCCAAGCAGAAGGCAGGGCAGGTAGTAGTAAAAAGGCTCGATATGCTGCCCGCCGGGAGCCACATCGCCGAAAAACCGCTGAAAGTTGTGCTGGATGATAAATACCCGGAAAAACTCAAACTCGGATCGCAGAGTTACAAGTACGTACCAGGGGAGAGCAACCAGGCAGAGAACAATGACTCCGCCAGCAAACGGGATCCTGGCCAGGTTCTCACGCGTCCGGCCGGAAACCAGGATATAAACAAACGCAACTAATGCAGGCAGAACAAACCCCACGGGACCTTTGGTAAGAACGGCCAGACCCGAACAGGCGAACGAGCCGAGGTGGTAAAACCTGCCCTTTTTCTTATCTTCAGCGGTGGTGCCCAGATAGAATAGAACAAGGGTTGCGCTCACGAAAAGGGTCAGATGCATGTCCGTTATGGCCCAGCGGCCCAGGGCGATAAATTGCAGGCAGCAGGCTAAAATCGCCCCTGCAGCAAGTCCGGTTCCCGCGTTCCAAAGCCTTCCGGCCAGAAGGCAGGTCAGCAGTACCGTACCCAGGGCTGTCAGGGCTGACGGAAATCGCGCCCCCCACTCGTTTACTCCGAACAGGTGGTAGGAAGCCGCGATCAGCCAGTAGCTCAGCACTGGTTTTTCAAAACGGTAAGCGCCGTTGAAAATCGGCAGCACGTAATCCCCGGATTCGGTCATGTACCGCGCGGTCTCTGCATAGCGTGGCTCATCGACATCGAAAAGACGATATCCACCCAGACTGGTCAGGTAGAGCAGGCAGCAGAACAGGCAGAGCACCGTATAACGGTGGACAATCAAAGTCCGGATGAAATGGTTTTCTCTTTCCAAGAGAAGTTTCCGTGATAAGTTTTATCGATAAAAAGAGAAATTAGCGCATTGTTGGCTGTTCTGTCAATGACCGCAGAGTGGGCGCAAATGTCCATCTGGGCTGCTTGACATTTATTATGTGTTGAGGTATATTCTTATGATTATTGATATTATGGAAATTCAGAAAGAATTTTTCAAGGTCTAACCGGTGAAAGAATACTGGCGTTTGCTGGCTTACCTGAAACCTTACTGGTTCCGGCTAACATTAACAGTTTTCAGTGTGGTGAGCTTCTCGGTGCTGGACGGGGCGAGCATGTCCCTGTCCATTCCCTTACTGAAAGTACTGTTTGGAAGCGGTCAGCCGGTGGGAGATGCTGCCGGAGCGCAGGCGGAGGGTTTTTTCGATAAGTTCGAATTCCTCAGCCAGATCCAGGCCCGGATTCTTGCTGGCGGCCCGCTCGAGGTCCTGAGCCGGATCGTGTTCCTGATTATCCTGATATTTTTCCTTAAAAATCTCTTCGACTACCTTCAGCGCTTCCTCAGCCGCTCTCTGGAGCAGCTGGCCGTCCGGGATCTGCGTAATGCAATTTTCAGCCACCTGAACAGCCTCTCGCTCAGCTTCTTTCACAAGAACAAAACCGGGCAGCTCATCTCTTGCATGTCCAATGATGTCAACACCGTGCGGGCGGTGTTGACCGACAGCTTCTCGAAAATCCTCCTCTCCGGCTGCCAGATTGTAGTTTATCTGGCCTTGCTGTTTGTGTTGAGCTGGAAACTGACACTGGTGGCCTTTCTTATGATTCCGCCGATGGCATGGCTGGTAACCTGGGTTGCGAAAAAACTGAGGCGGAAAAACCTCTGGCTGCAGACCGCCTTGGGCGAGATAACCTCCATTTTCCAGGAAGTTGTCAGCGGTATCCGCGTGGTGAAAGCGTTCGGTATGGAGAATTTCGAACGGGCCAAGTTCCGCTCCGAGACCCAGAACTACTACAAACAGTTCATACACACCAACAGGTACGCCTCTCTCAGTTCTCCCCTGACAGAGACTCTGATGACCATGGTGGGAGGGATTTTTCTGCTTTACGGCGGCCACCAAGTGCTAGCCCAGCAGATGCCTGCTCATGATTTCTTCTTTTTCCCGATCGTCAGCCTGAGGATCATGTCACCGGTGAAGACGTTCGGCAACTTTAACGACATCCTTCAGCAGGGTCTGGCCTCCTGCGACAGGATTTTCAGGATCCTCGACACCAGGCCGAAAATCAGCGACAGGCCGGATGCGCTCCCCAAGACCTCGTTCGAAAAATCCATCCGCTATGAAGGGGTCACGTTCGGCTACATCGAGGGAGTGCCCGTGCTCAAAGACATCAACCTCGAGATAAAAAAGGGCGAGGCTGTTGCCCTGGTCGGTCCGAGCGGCGCGGGCAAATCCACCATGATCGACCTGATTCCACGCTTCTATGACATATCCCAGGGCAGGATCCTGATCGACGGGCGGGATATTCGGGATTACCGCATCGCCGGTCTTCGCAGCCTGATCGGTATCGTGACCCAGGAGACCATACTGTTCACCGATACGGTGCGCAATAATATCGCCTCCGGAATGAAAGAGATGCCCCTGGAGCAGGTGATCAAGGCGGCCAAAGCAGCCAACGCCCACGAATTCATCCAGGCCATGGACAATGGCTACGATACGGTTGTCGGCGAAAGAGGAACACGGCTTTCCGGCGGGCAGCGCCAACGGCTCGCGATCGCCAGGGCGATTCTCAAGAACCCGGACATCCTGATTTTCGACGAGGCGACCTCATCCCTTGACACAGAAAGCGAACTTCTGGTGCAGCAGGCAATCGAGCATCTGATGAAAAACCGCACCAGCCTGGTTATCGCTCACCGCCTGTCCACGATCCAGCACTGTGACAGAATAATTGTCATCAATGAGGGCAGGATCGTCCAGACCGGCTGCCATCTGGACCTTCACCGCCGGGACGGCCTCTACCGGCGGCTTTACGAGTTACAATTTCAAACAACCAGAACAACTTAAATATGAAACCTGTCATCTATTTTTACCTCCCGGTGTTCAACGAACAGGACACAGTGGGGATTTTTCTTTACCGCCTGAGCGAGGTGATGAGAAATCTCAAGCTGGCGTACGAGGTTTTTATTACCCTGGATGAATGTACTGACGACTCCGCCGAAGTGGTGGAGCCCTACATGCGAAGAATGCCGCTGCGGTTCATTCACAACCAGCATCGAGTGGGTTACGGAAAGTCTCTTTATGAGACGATCAGGAAAGTGGCCGCCAAAAGCAGCAATCCCAAAAGAGACTTTTTCCTGGTCCTGGACGCTGATTTCACTTATGACCCTGGTATACTGAAGCAAATGTCAGCCCGGATAGAGCGCAACGCGGACGTTTTTTTCCCGAACCGTTCCAGCAGCCGGATGAAAGGTGTCACAGTTGCCAGGAGGATTGCACACAAGCTGGCTCGCCCCATTTTGCGTTTCCGCGGTATTGAAGTGAAAGAGAATTTTGACCTGCTGGCCACTTTCAGGGGTTGCCGGGTTCGGCTTTTACACCGCAACATGGCTCGCCTCAAGGCACTCGCTGAAATGGGCCCGGAAATATCACCCGCTGCCTGTACAGCCGTTTTTTCCCTTGCCCTGATGAATGATGCAAGAAACCTTGCGTTGATAGACTTGGACAATAGGAAACGGCGCCGCCACAAGAGCCGGTTCAAACTTTTCAGCCTCCTGCAGTTTCTTCTCTTCGGCAGGGGAGTTGTCACAGCTTCTGCCGAAATAGAACAGCAGCCAGCCGGACATCGTCAGCCAAGGAGATATTCGAATAAAAAGGGAAAGCGTTCGTCCAACATTCAAACCAGCAAGAAATAGAAATCCTGCGGTTTAATTCCTTCGCGAATTATCATTTAAACAACATGGACGCTAAATTGTCTTTAAGACCGGCGAAATTTTTTTTTCTTTTTCTTTCTTCGGTGGTCTTCCCGCTTGAAGGCTTGGCCCAGGAGGCGGACTCCATTCCCTGGGTGCCTTACCGGGTCGGCGAGGAGCTGAATTTCTCGGTGAACTGGACTGTGGGCAATATCGGCACTGCTTACATGCATGTCGCCGCTATCGACAGCTTCCGCGCGAATCCGTGCTACAGGATCGAAGCAGGGGCAATATCCAATAAGACACTCGATCTGTTTTATCCTGTGCGGGATTATTTTTTCTCCCTGATCGACACGCGCAAGCTGTTCAGCCGGAAATTCGTCAAGCGCCAGAAAGAGGGCAAAACCAGGCGCCACCGGGAACTGATCTACGACCAGGAAGCCGGCATCCGCTTCGACCTGGTCAGCGGGGACACGGTGGATATCGTGCCCGAGGCGCAGGATGACCTCTCGATTTTCTACTATTTCAGGACACTCGACCTCGAGGTGGGCCAGGGAATCCTTCTGGAAAATTTTGTGGACCGGGACGGCAACCCGCTCAAGGTTGCGGTCCATCGCACCGAGTGGGTGGAGGTTCCCGCAGGGCGCTTTTTCTGCTATGTGGTTGAGCCCTTTCTCAAGAGAAGCGGGCTTTTTAAACACAAAGGGAACCTGCTGGTCTGGATAACCAACGATGAGAACCGGATTCCGGTCAAGGTGACCAGCCAACTCGATTTCGGCCAGATTGTCGTGATGCTCGAATCCTTCACTCTCGGAAAAAGCTAGCTTGAAAAGGGGAAAATCGAAGTTGCCTGGCCGCTATCCCAGAATCAGCCGTAAGAAAGTGCGCACGAAATCTATCACTGAGCGGACACACAAGGTCCGGGTAGAGGATTTCGCCGATCTTGGGGCCGCTGCATTCCTCGATTGCCTCCCGGACCAGCTTAAAGCCTCCGATTGGAAAGCTTTCTGCGCAAGCCTTGCCTCAGCTTTCAGGCAGGGATTGCCTGTGATTGCCATGGTGGGCGCCCACGTGGTCAAGGCGGGCTGCTCTCCTGTGATTATCGACTGGGTGAGGAAAGGAGCCTTGAGTTCAGTGGCGTTCAACGGGGCCACCGCGATTCACGATGCCGAGATCGCCATGTGGGGAGCAACCAGCGAGGATGTGGAGCAGGGCCTGGCTGACGGCAGTTTCGGCATGGTGGAGGAGACTCCCGGGCTGTTTGCAGCAGCATTAAGCCGGGCTGAGGAGAACGATCTGGGACTCGGAGAGGCTCTGGGTAAAGTACTGGCCGAAAGAAAAGCACCTAATGCTGGCTCCAGCATCCTCTGCGCCTGCTATGAGAAGGGCGTTCCGCTGAGCGTCCACGTGGCTATCGGCACGGACACGATCCACCAGCACCCTGCTCTTAACGGAGCAAAGCTGGGGGCTGCCGCCATGATTGATTTCGAGATTTTTACAGCCGCAGTTGCAAAGATTATCCCCGGCTCTGTGGTGCTTAATCTCGGCTCCGCGGTGATCCTGCCCGAGGTTTTTCTAAAGGCCCTCACCCTGGCGCGCAATCTCGGCCACTCCTGTAACGGTATCATCGCAGCCGATTTCAGCATGATCCAGCAGTACCGCCCCACAGTCAACGTGGTGGGCCGCCCCACCCGCACCGGCGGCGGCAAGGGATACACCTTCACCGGCCACCACGAGATTTTGCTGCCGCTGCTGCACCGGTGTGTGGGGGAAGAGCTTTCCAAGAATTAGCCCCAACTTTCCTTCGAGCGTTGTAAAAACAGGCCCGCCCTCATCCTGTCGTTTCAAATCACTTACATACAATTCTTTTTCGCTGAAGCTGTTTTCTTGATTAATAATTAGGGCTAGTGCCCCCGTTTTCTGAAATGAAGGAAAGCCTCGATCTGCGCGCGCTCTGAGCGGGTAAGAACCCCGTCAGAGTCCACGTAGAGGCCGTTGTACTTGCGGGCCAGGTGCTTTGCTAAAATATTCTTGCTGCAGAATGTCTGGGCGAAAAATATCGTGGGCACACCAGGGGGGACATAGCATTCCAGTTCCAGGTCCGCCGGGGTGCGGTTCTCGAAACAGCGCAGCCAGCCCAGAAGCTGGGTTCCGGGGGGAAAAAGCTCGTAAACGGCCTCGTCCGCGCCCGGCACTCCCCAGAAAGCAGCCGGCGGGTCCGGGCAGGGCCGCAAGATAGACTTGTCCACAGGCGAGATAATATCGTCCAGGATCAGGCTCACCTTTTCAGCCAGCAGCAGGTGACTGTCGCAGATCGGAGTGCCGGCTGAGTTTTTGCTGTCGTTCTGGGTCCTGATCAGCCGCACATCGGGTACCCTGTCCTCGATCAGGTTGCCCAGGAAACGGGCGTTGTCGCACTTACTGTAGCCGTCATCGAATATTATCACCTCGGGCTTGAGGGCAAGGGTGTTGGCCAGTATTCGCTGGATGATGGCGCAGGCGTTGACCGGCAGCATATCTTTCGCCTCGGTGGGCGATACTCCCGGCTGCCTGTTGTCCAGGTCCACCAGTTCGGCGTCCCGAAAGCGCGCCATCACTGCTTGCGGCGGACAGCCGATAAAACCCACCAGTTTTTTGGCTTTCCCGCCTTTATGTTCTCTGTTGCCTATCAAAAGAATCCCTGCCGTTTTTACCTATTCCTCGGGGAGAGACATGCCTCTCCCGTAATGATTTATTCCGTACTTTTTGTAGCGACAAAAAGTACCAAAAATCGCTTTCGGGGCCGCAACTCGCCTACCTTAAGAGCTTTTAAACACCTAAGGTGTTTACCTGAAAAAACACGCTTCTCTTGCCTTGCTCGGACAGGCGGCCCCGGGTGCGGCCTGACGGCCGCTGGGGGAGTAAAATATCCCCCTATCAAGAGGGGTGCCTGTAGAATGCAAACAAAAATTAATCCCCCCTAATAAGGGGGGTGCCTGCGAAGCAGGCGGGGGGTGTTATCCCGGCAAATCCCCGATCACTCCCGAAAACCTTCTGGACAGTGCCTCAAGTGTTCTTCCGGTCGCGCCGAGATTCTCTATCACCACAGCACGCGCGCTCTGGCCTGCCTGGCGAAGATAGCTTTCATCCTTGATAAGGCGCTCGGCGATTTTGACCACATCGGCACCCTTTTCCACTGGAAACGCTCCTCCCCGTTGGATCATCAGCAGTGCCTCGTAGCTGTTCAGATGCCGCGGGCCGAAAATCACCGGCAGGCCGAAACAGGCAGGCTCCATCACGTTGTGCACGCCTCGGCCGAAACTCCCTCCAACATAAACTGCATCCGACGCACGGTACGCCGCGGCCAGCACCCCGATCGTATCCACGATCACGGCCCTGGTGCTGCTCGCCACAGGGGATGTCTTACCTCTGTCACCTTGACCTTTAAGAGCGGAATAGAGTTCGAAAGAAAGGTTGTTATCCTCGAGGAAAGAGACCAGGCTTTTCACATGTGCTTGAGTCGGTTCGTGGGGGGCCAGGATAAGCCGAAGGTGCTCGTGCCTGTTGCAGAGCTCAGCCAGCGCGGGCAGCAAGTGCTTCAAGTCTGCGGGCCAG
>JAUVUV010000094.1 GCA_030604975.1 Candidatus Glassiibacteriota bacterium
ATGAACTCGCTAAAACCACCGTGCTTCTATCTGCCGGAATACAGGAGACAGAATTCAGAATGGAGCTGGAGCTTATCCGGATGTCTCTCGCTTTCAATGTTCTGTCTTCTGAGTTCTGTTTCCTGAGTTCTATTTTCTCATGCAATCCGCCTGTTTTTCAGGCGGTAGACATAAGCCAGAACCTCGGCCACGGCCTTGTAAAGGTGGCCGGGAATTTCGGCTCCGATCTCGGCAGCTTTGTAAAGCAATTGTGCCAGAGGCTTATTTTCCACGATCGGGATATCGTTGGACCGTGCGATCTCTTTTATCTTTTCAGCCAGCAGCCTGGCTCCCTTGGCTACCATCACAGGGGCGCGCATCGTTTTCTGATCGTACTTGAGCGCCACAGCCAGTTCAACCGGGTTGGTGACCACGACATCCGCCTCTTTCACATCCTGCATCATGCGCCTGCGTGCAGTCTCCATCTGGATCGAACGGATGCGGCTCTTGATCAACGGGTCACCCTCATACTGTTTGCGCTCTTCCTTGACTTCGTGGCGGCTCATCCGGAGCTCCTGTTTATGCTTGTAACGTTGCCAGACGTAATCCAGGATCGCCAGCAGAAGAAGCAAAAGGGCGATCCGCAGACTCAGGATGAGAATCTGTTTCATCAGGTAAATGAAAAACTGTCCGACTTCCTGATCCAGCAGGAGGAGATAATCACCGAACATACCCCTGATCGTCCATACGGACAGGGCAGCAACCGCAATCACCTTGAGAACGCTTTTCACCATCTCCACGATAGCCCGCGAAGAGAAGAAGATCCTTTTGATCCCCTTGATCGGATTCATTTTGCTCGCCTTGGGCATCAGGGGCTTCCAGGTGAAATTGGGCCCGGACTGGGCAATCCCGGTCAGGATTCCCACGATCATCAGGAGAAGAAAAAGCGGTCCCATTACTCTCATCATGAAAAAAAGCGCGGCCTCTGTATAAACTTTCAAATTATGCGTTCCGAGCTCCATATCCACAGCGTTGGAAAAAATATGGGCACTCGCTTTTTCCATACTGTCCCACATAGAAGGGCCGAAAAATAAGAGCGCCACGACGCCGGCCAGGAGCACCATCATGCTCGACAGCTCGACCGACCGGGGCACGTTACCTTCCAGGCGCGCATCTTCCATGCGTTTTTGTGTTGGTTCCTCTGTCTTTTCTTCTTGCGGAGTTTCCTCAGCCACTTTTTCCTGTCCTGGTTAGAGCAACCTAAGCGCGATCAGTATGTTGTTTTCCATGCCGGCTACCAGCTTGGTAAACACGTAAGAGAAAAACGGCAGGGTGATTCCCAGAAGCAGGATCCCCATGCCGACTTTTACCGGAAACCCGATAATAAAAACGTTGATCTGCGGGGCCGTACGCGCAATAAAGCCAAGAGCCACATCCGCCAGGAACAGGGCGGCAAGAATCGGTGCCCCCATCTTAAGCGCGATTATAAACACCTGGCCGGTCATGCGGATCAACTCTGTTGCCAGCGGCGCCTCGAGCTGGACTCCCGCAATCGGGATCACATGGAAGCTGGCGGCCATGGCCTTGAACAGGAAATGATCCCAGAACATGCTCACATAGATTAAAACCGCCAGAAGGTTCTGCATCGTACCGATAACACTAATCTGCTCCTCGCTCATCGGGTCGATCACGTTACCGATACGCAGGCCCATCTGGAATCCCACCAGGCCTCCCGCAAATTGTATTCCATTGAAAATCAACATCGCGATATAGCCCAGGGCCATTCCCACCAAAAGTTCCTTGAACAGGACCACCACATAGCTCACGAGGTTTTCCGGCAGAACCACGCTGTCGATATTCAGTGTGGGCACGAGCACGATGGTAATCACCAGCGACAGCCCGATCCGCACCATGCGGGGAACATTTTCCGAGCCGATAAACGGCATCATGAAAATGATGCCGCCGACCCGGAAAAAAATAATCGTGTAGATCTCGATCTGGCGCAGGGCGATATCCGCAATCGGTATCATAACTCACGCTTTCTTCCAATCCAGCCGGGGAAAGAGATTCCCCTCCGGTGCTGGAAAGGATTTCCGCTCCATGCCTGGCGGTAATGCTATGGACATCAGCCCGGTGAACCGGGGATGCAGATTCTCCTGCCGGACAAATTTTCCGGCATAGAAAAAGTCATTAATCATTTGATGTAATTCGGAATGTTGCTCAACAGTTCGATAGAAAAATCCAGCAAGGTTTGCATCATCCAGGGCAGGAACAGGATCAGTGAGCCCACTACGGCCAGTATCTTGGGGATAAAGGTCAGGGTCTGTTCCTGGATTGAGGTTGCTGTCTGGATGATACTGATCGTCACTCCGACTATCAGCCCGGCGATCAGCATCGGGCTGGCAACCATCATTGCAGTAATAAATACCTCTCGCCCGAGGTGAATTACGAATTGCTGGCTCAAAGGCTGCCTCCTAAATGAAACTTCTCATCAATGAACTCACAATTAGGTACCAGCCGTCCACCATTACAAACAGCAGCACCTTGAAAGGCAGTGAGATAATAATCGGCGGCAACATCAGCATACCCATCGAGAGCAGCACGCTGGAGACAATCATGTCGATCATGATAAACGGCAGATAGAGCAGGAACCCGATCTGGAAAGCCAGCCTGAGCTCACTGATAATAAACGCCGGGATGAGCACCAGGGTGGGGATATCCTCTGGTATGGCGGGCTTATCCATCTTGGCCATAAACACGAACAGCGCAAGGTCTTTCTCACGCACCTGGCTGAGCATGAATGTACGGATCGGTTTCAGCCCCCGGTCGAACCCCTCTTGCTGGGTAATGTCGTGGCGCAGGTAGGGCTGGAGCGCCTGATCGTTGATCTCTTTCCACACCGGACTCATGACATAAAACGTGATAAAAAGCGCCAGCCCGATCAGAAGCTGGTTGGCCGGCATGCCCTGGGTGCCGAGCGCCTGGCGCAGGAAATGAAAGACCACCACGATCCTGGTGAAACAGGTCATCATGATCAGGATCGAGGGTGCCAGGGCCAGCATTGTCATCAGGAAAAGCAACTGCAGGGTGATAGCGAAATCTTCCGGCGCCTGGGAAGCCCCCACCCCGATATTGACACTGGGAAAAATCGTTCCGCCCGCGCCGCCTGCACCTTGCGCCTGGACGGTACTGTGGCAGGAAAAAACGAATATGGCCAGAAGAAAAAGAAAGCTCAGAACGGCTTTAAACGGTATCCTGCGGAATTTAACTTTCATCTCTGCACACTTTCCCCCGGTAAAATTTTTTTCCACGTCAGAGGTGATGAGCAAATTCCGTACCGGAGGTTTTGAACTGGATCTCCCGTTTCTATGAAAAAACCTTTGCCTGCGTGTTTCAATAACCAATGGCACCATCCATCTCCTTTTGCATTTTCCCGGCGCAGGGATTATATTGGTATACGGAAATCTCATCCATATCTGATAGGAAAATATCTTATAGCCTTTTTTACCGATTGGTCCTGTGTATTTTTGCACCGGGGGAGATAACTTTTCCTACTCGGGAAGGAATCCAGACCCTAATCCCGATAGCAGGGTTGAGCAATACCATCTAAGACAATTATGCAAGCCACTATTCAACCTTATCATCCGGAGTGGGGAAAAATGGGAATGAACGTGGTAGATAAAATATTTACCGAGCATCTGGTCCGCGGCCGGCTCACTCCCGGCGAGGAGATCGCCCTGCAGGTGGACCAGACCCTGACCCAGGATGCCACAGGCACGATGGCCTATCTGCAGTTCGAGGCCATGGGAATTGCGCGGGTTAAGACAAAGCTTTCGGTGAGCTATGTGGATCACAACATGCTTCAGACAGGATTCGAAAACGCCGATGACCACCGCTACCTTCAGAACGTGGCCCGCAAGGTAGGGGCACATTTCAGCCGACCGGGCAACGGGATCTGCCACCAGGTGCATCTGGAGCGGTTCAGCGCACCCGGGCAGGTTCTTCTCGGCTCGGACAGCCACACCCCGACCTGCGGAGGAGCGGGAATGATCGCAATCGGCGCCGGCGGGCTGGATATCGCCGTGGCGATGGCCGGAGGAGCTTTCCACCTCAAGTGCCCCTCGGTGGTGGGCGTGCGGCTGGAGGGCAGGCTCGGGGGATGGACCTCTGCCAAGGACGTGATTCTAGAAATGCTGCGCCGACTCACTGTAAAAGGTGGTGTCGGTAAAATATTCGCCTATCACGGCCCCGGCGTGGAGAGTCTCGATGTGCCCCAGCGGGCGACAATCACCAACATGGGAGCAGACCTCGGTGCCACGACCAGCATTTTCCCCAGCGACCGGCGCACCAAGGAATATCTCGAAGCCCAGGAACGGAGCGAACTCTGGCAAGAAATCCTCCCGGATGAGGATGCCGTCTATGATGAGGAGATCGTGATCGATCTCTCAAGCCTCGAGCCTCTGGTTGCCATGCCGCACTCGCCGGATGCAGTGGTGAGGCTCAGCGAGGTTGCGGGAGAGAAAATCCAGCAGGTCTGCGTGGGAAGCTGCACCAATAGCTCCTACTACGACCTGATGGTGGTGGCGGCGATTCTCAAGGGAAAGAAAGCGCATCCTGAGGTGAGTTTCGCAGTTACCCCGGGCAGCCGGCAGGTATTCGAAATGATCGCTGCCAGCAGTGGTCTCAAGGACCTGATCAGCAGCGGAGCGCGGATTCTCGAATCCGCCTGCGGCCCCTGTATCGGTATGGGCCAGGTGCCTGCCACAGGGACGCTTTCGGTGCGCTCGTTCAACCGGAATTTCAAGGGCCGCTGCGGCAGCAAGGAGGCTGGAGTGATCCTGGCAAGCCCTGAGGTCTGCGCTATGGCAGCGCTCGAGGGCGCCCTGCCGGATATCACCAAACACGGGAATCCGCCTGAAGTTACCCCGTCGGAGCGGTTTATTATTGATGACGGGATGATTATTCCGCCAGCTCACGAAGGCGAAGAGGTGGAGGTCCTGCGCGGGCCGAATATCAAGCCCTGTCCGGTGAACCAGCCCCTGCCGGATATCATAGAGGGTAAGGTTCTGCTTGTCACTGGTGACAATATCACCACGGACGATATCATGCCTGCAGGGACGAAAGTACTGCCCCTGCGCTCAAATATCCCGGCAATCAGCGAGTACGTTTTCGAAAACCTCGATTCTGAGTTTCCTTCCAGGGCGCGGCAAATGAAAGGCGGGATTATTATCGGCGGAAACAACTACGGCCAGGGTTCCTCCCGCGAACACGCGGCAATCGCTCCGATGTACCTGGGACTGAAAGCGGTCATAACCAAAAGTTTCGCCCGCATCCACCGGAGCAACCTGATCAATTTCGGTATTCTGCCTGTGGTTTTTGCCGATGAAAGCCACTACGACTCGGTCGCCCAGGGAGTTGATCTTGTAATCGACGTTTTCCATTCTGCTCTGGAAAGTGCCAAGGGTGAACTCACAGTGACCAATCGCACAAAGGGTGAATCATTCAAGGGGATTGCCAAGCTCAGTGATCACGAACTCGAAGTGATCTTCGCCGGCGGCCTTCTTCCTTTCACCAAAAAGCAAGCCTGAGAAGCAAAAGTGAGTATCCGTATCGAAAAAGACTCTCTGGGAGAAGTCCAGGTACCGGCAGACAAATATTACGGCGCACAGACACAGCGCGCCGTGGAGAATTTCCCGGTCTCTGGGCGCGCGCTTCCGCCTGAGATGGTCTGGGCTGCGGCCACGATCAAGAAAGCCGCCGCAATTGTGCATGGAGAACTCGGGCTGCTGGAGAAGAAAGTCTCTGAGGCTATCTCCCGTGCGGCGGACAGGGTGATCGCTGGCGAGCTAGCTGACAATTTCGTTGTGGATATTTATCAGGCCGGGGCAGGAACCAGTTTCAACATGAACGTGAACGAGGTGATCGCCAACCTCGCCGAGGAGGCTCTCGGAGGCAAGCGCGGCGAATACAGGATGGTCCATCCCAACGACCATGTGAACATGGCCCAGTCCACCAACGACGTTGTGCCCACATCGATCAGGCTGGCCTGCCTGCGAGTGGCTGATGAGCTGATCGAGGCTGTTTCTTTGCTTTCCCAGGCCTTTGCCGAGCGGGCTGAAAAGTTCAAGAACATTGTCACCACCGGCCGCACGCACCTTCAGGACGCCGTGCCGATCACTCTCGGCCAGCAGTTTGGCGGCTACGTTCATACACTGGAAAAAACCGCGCGCAGGCTGACAACCTCTTTCAACCGCGCCGGAGTGCTCGGTCTGGGAGGTTCGGCTGCGGGCACGGGTCTCAACACCCATCCCGAATACCAGGCACGCATGGTCGGAGTTCTGCGCCAGCTAACCGGGTTCGAGCTCTCAGCGGATGCCAATCTCTTTGCCGCCATGGCGAGCATGGATGTTTTCGTGGATATTTCCGCGCGGATGAAAACCGCCGCAATCGAGTTGGTGAGAATCACGAATGACCTTCGACTCCTCTCCAGCGGACCCACCAGCGGCCTTGCCGAGATCCGCCTTCCCGAACTTCAGCCTGGAAGCTCGATCATGCCTGGGAAAGTGAACCCGGTAATCCCTGAGATGACTGCAATGGTCTGTTTCCAGGTGATCGGCAACGAGACCTGTGTCAACATGGCCGCCCAGGCGGGACAGCTCCAACTCAACGTGATGATGCCGGTAATCGCCCATAACGTTCTCGAGTCGGCCAAAATCCTGACCAGCGCGCTAGGACTGCTCAACGAGCGCTGCGTATCCGGAATCGAGGCCAGCCAGGAGCGTTGCCGGGAGTATTTCGAGAAAAGCATGGGCACGGCAACTGTGCTCAACCCGGTGATCGGCTATCTCAAAACAGCCGAGGTGGTCAAGGAAAGCCTGCGAACCGGAAAATCGCTCAAAGAGATAATCCTTGAACGGAAGATTCTCACTCCCGAAGAGCTCGAGAGGGCGCTCCACCCCGAACGGATTACCCACCCGGGAATCCTGAAAAAAAGCGAAGATTGAGAAAAACTTCAGGTTTTGCAGTCCTGGTAAAAGCCCTCGAAAAATGACTTTAAAACCGCTTTCGATATGTCCAGAGGATTAAGCGCCAAATTAAGCTGGATTTTTATATCTTATTTCGTTAATATTCAAACTTTATTAGCGATACAACTTGGTTCAGACAGTCTGTTTAAACTTCATTTTTTTGACAGATTGCAGTATTGTTTCACCTCCCTCTTGGATAATTCTCAGACTCAGTTTTAGTTTAATGCCAAATTGCCCGGAGGTTTTTTATGGCGTTAATCGAAGAAATCCGTGAAGCCTTGATTGTCGGCAATGCCCAGAAAGTAAATGAACTGACCACGAAAGCCCTGGCTGAAAACATTACGGCCACTGAAATCCTCAATGAAGGGCTTGTCAAAGGCATGGATATTGTTGCCGAAAAATGGAAATGCGGCGAATATTACATCCCCAATGTGCTGATCGCCGCCAGGGCGATGAAACAAGGCATGGTGGTGATCAAACCAGGACTCGCGGAAGGCGATTACAAAGCCAAGGCTGTAGCAGTTGCCGGTACAGTCAAAGGCGACCTTCACGATATCGGCAAGAACCTGGTTGTAATGATGATGGAAGGCGCAGGCTTCGAGGTTTTCGATCTGGGTACAGATGTTCCG
>JAUVUV010000328.1 GCA_030604975.1 Candidatus Glassiibacteriota bacterium
ACAGCCATTTCAAATCCGCCAATGACAATACCTTAATTCCCCCCACTCCCCCCTTGGCAAAGGGGGGTCAGGGGGGATTTAAAAAATATTCTCTTTATTGTTTATCTATTTATAGGACAGGATACTAAAAATGTTTATTTCAGTGGTAAGCTTTCGTGGAAGAGCTAAAAATACCAGCTCGCACTGCAGTAGAAGGTGTTCTCCAGCAGGCTGAACTCGCCGTCTCCAGTGCTGAAAAACGCCCCTGCCTCGAAATCGGCATCCGGCAGTAAATTCCAGCTAAAGCGCGGGCCCAGGAACACTCCTCCCGCCTCCAGGTCAACGCTCAAATAACCGGCCAGATGCACCAGCGGGTGCACCTGGTAGTCCGCGTAAAGGCCTGCCAGATGCTTCGAAATCGAAAACACCGACCCTGACTGCGCCCTGGAAAAGAGCTCCAGGACCTCGAACTCGCTGAGTGCGCCGGAGTTGAAAAGGTACTCGCCGGTCATGATGAAAGAGCCGGTGAACCGATAATCCAGGCCGAGGACGAGCTGGTCGTAATCCTCCACAGCCTCGGTAAAGTTGTGAAGCCACTCGCCCCGGAACCCCGTGCCACCGATCTGGCCGCTGAAATCTGCCCCGGCCACTTTATCCCGGAAAAACCAGCCTCCCATCACGGAAAAGTCGTAGTCCGCCACATTGGTCTTGAACCGCGCGGCTCCGCGGCCCTCCTGCGGATCTCTCCCCGGCGCCCACACAAGCTGCAACTGGCTCAAGCTTCCCAGGGCAAGCTCCAGGTTAACAGCATCCGTGCCGTGGCGCTCCCAAGGCTCCACAAGCGCGAAAGTAACCGGATTGAAAAGATCGGTGGGATTCCAGAAATAGCCCGTGCCCCAGCTCAACTGCTGGCGGCCGGCTGAAATTCTCAAAGGGTAGGAATCATATTCGAGAAAAAGGCGGTAGAGGCGGTGACGCCAGTTCAGTTGCTTGCTTGCTGAAATCCGGCTGTCCAGGTTCACCAGCTCCACAGGCTCGAATGCGGTAAACAATAAGTACTCGGTTGTCTGAAGGTAGACCCCTGCGCGAAGCTCGTGATCGTAGACCAGAGCGGCCCGGAAAGATTCTCTATAGGAGGCGAACCAGTCGCTGCGCACGCGCTGGATGTCATATACATAGCGTTCGGAAAGGCCATAAAGCTCCAGGGTGCGGCCTGAGGTGAAAACGTTGCGTACCACACCCTTATGCCTCAGCTTGAAATCCGGACCCTGGTAAAGGGTTCTTCCCTGGAGCAATCCGGCAGCCATGCACAGAAAAAGACATGCGGTATAAGAGGTTTTGATCACGGCATTCATTTTCCGTTGTTCTTTTCCACTACCCGGCCGTCCCGGAGGTGGATCACGCGCCTGGCCCTGGCCACCACCCGCTGGTCGTGGGTGGAGAAAAGGAAAGTCGTTCCGTGCTCCCGGTTGAGATGCTCCATCAAATCTAGCAAATGGCTGGCGGATTCCGAATCCAGATTAGCGGTTGGCTCATCGGCCAGAACCAGCCTGGGATCAGTGCTGATCGCCCGGACCACGGCAACTCTCTGCTGCTGGCCTCCGGAAAGCTGGGTGGGCCGCTTGTTGGCCATCTCTGCCAGACCGACCGAATCGAGCAGTTCCATTGCCTTGCGCCGCCGCTCTGCGGACGGCACAGCTTGAAGCATCATAACATACTCCACATTCTCCAGGGCCGTGAGCACGGGAAACAGGTTATAGGCCTGGAAAACGAAGCCGATATGGGTGAGCCTGATCCGGGAAAGCTCTTTTTCCGAGCACTGGTCGAGCCGCAGGCCTTCGAGGATAATCGTGCCGGAATTGGGCGCATCGAGGCCGCCGATCAGGTTGAGCAGGGTGGTCTTGCCGCAGCCAGAGGGCCCGACCACAGTGGCGAACGCCCCTTTATCGAGACTCAAGTCAACACCCCTGAGTGCGGGAGTTTCCACCTCGCCCGTGCTGTAGACTTTCCTGAGATTTCTCACCTCCAGAATTTTCTTGCCTGACTGCATAAGCCTCCTCCGTGATCTATCGAAACTTATTCGAATTGTATCGCTTCCACTACTTTCAGCCGCGAGGCTCTCCAGGCAGGCCACACTGAGGCGACAATCACCGCGACTTCTGCGGAAAGAAAAGAGAGAGCCCATTCTCCAGGTTTAATCTCGGAATGGATCACATTGGGGATTCCCATGAATCCCATGGCGGAGGACCAGTTGCTCAGGTCCAGGCCGTGGGTGCTCAGGTAACTGTTCAATAGCCACGCAGCCGAGCCTCCGACAGCCACACCAGCCAGACCCAGTAGGGCCGCCTCCACCAACACCACCAGCATCACCTGGCCCGGGGTTGTACCCACCGCGCGCATCACTCCCAACTCGTGAGTCCGGTCGATCACTGCCATGAGCATGATATTGATCACCCCGAAAGCCATCGCGAGATAGATAATCAGATAAAAAATCCAGACAAAACTGTTGAACATATCGATCGACTGAGACAGTATCGGGCTGATTTCCAGCCATGTGCTTACCTGCAGGTCCGGACGCTCCCCTGCCAGGGATTGCCTGATTTTTTCGGCGATCAGGTCCACATCCTCATTATTGCGGATCTTGATCAGGATCGAGGTAAACTCTCCGGACCGGTTTATCATCTGGCGCATGGCCTCAAGGCCGACAAATGCAGCCATTTTATCCCAGCTCGAGGCGCTCGAGGTGAAAATTCCCCCGACCCGCAACAGAAATCTCTGAAGTTCGTTATCCTTATCCTGAACCATGATCACCACCTTATCGTCGATTTCCACGCCGAGCGATTTGGCCAGCTCTCCGCCGAGTACGATTTTCCTATCATCTCCGGGCTGAAGGTACTCACCTTCGACAATCAACGAGGGGATCACAGTGACCAGGCTCTCACCTGCCGGGTCTACGCCGACCAGTTCAACGCGGCTCGATTTCTCTGCGCTGTTAATCAGCACCGCCGCCTTGAACCTCCCGGATGCCGCCTCGACCCCGGCGATCTGTTCCAGGCTTTCAGAAAACAGGCTGTCAGCGACAAACGAGTTTTTCGGTATCGGATTTTTCAGGTATCCCTGTTTGTTAATCTGAATGTTCGCAAGCTCGAGCTCGATAGCCGCATCGACCATCTCATAGATAAAGCCATTGGAGATACCGAAATAGACAATCAGCCCGAAAAGCCCCACTGCAATACCGGCAATCATTATCAACGAGCGCGAGAAATTGCGCCAGAGATTGCGCCAGGCCAGTTCGAAAAAAATCCTCATCGAAAAATCTCCTGCTACCTTCGGAAAACCGCCTCAGCCGGTTTGATCCTGGATGCGCGCCAGGCCGGATAGATCAAGGCCAGTGCGATCACAGCCACTACCATCAGGTTAGGATACAAAACCATTCTAAAGGTCAGGTGTGCATATATCCGGGGATCCATTCCGTACATCTTGTAAATCTCCTCGCCATAGCCGCTGAAATCAAGCGGATGGATCGAGTTATACCAGGATGCGGTGACCCCGATCGCATTGGCCAGGGCATAGCCTACCAGGATAAGAAAGAAGGCTTCGAGAGCGATCAGGCCGATCACTCTTGCCGGACTGGCCCCAAGTGAACGCATGATCCCGAACTCGCGCATGCGCTCCAGCACGCTCATCAGGAAAGTATTGAGCACCATGAAACCGATCACCAGCAGAAGGATTGCATTGGTCAGCAGGCCGAAAATGTTG
>JAUVUV010000290.1 GCA_030604975.1 Candidatus Glassiibacteriota bacterium
AAGGAGATGAGAGCGTAACCGAGATCTCGTCAAGCTCGCGCAACTCCGCGCTCCGTCCGTCTGAGGCAAGAGGCAGGTCCTGGTCGTTAAGTCGAAAGGCCAGGCGGGTATCGGGGGAGAGTTTGCCGGTTATCTGGAGCATCAGGTTCTGGTCGAATGCAGTGGCCAAGCCGGTGCCGCCTCCCGAAACTGAGACGCTTTTCGAGCCCTGGATGTCGAAACCTGCCAGCCGGAAACCCTCTCCGACAGTGCTTGTTCGCAATTGCTCTTCTCGGTACCGGAGGCTGTCAATCTTTTCGCCGCGGAGCGTGTCCGGCTGCTCGCCGACCGGCGGGATTGAGCCCTCGAACGACTGGCGAAGACGGAAGCTGTCCGGGAAACTCAGGAAATTCCAGGCCTGGTAGCAGGCCACTGCCTCGGCGCACGAAAGAGGATGATCCAGGTGAATCACACCCGGCACCGGCTCGAGGCGGTACAGACTGTCCGGCACCGGGATTCCGCCGCAGATCAGGCGAAGCGAACCCGGGAGGATAAACCGCCAGCGCAGGTGGATAGTGTTAATTCCTGCAGAGAGAGGAATCGTATCGCAGCGGGAGGCCGGCGCGGGGATTTCTTCTGCAGTAAGAGACTGAACGCTGAGCACCAGGGCCGACAGGAGAGCGGCGAGGCTCTTGAACGGGAGGGACTTTAGCTTGAATGCGCAGCCCCGCATCAGTCCCCTGTCTCCAGCTTGATTTTGATAAGAACAACTTCCTTGCCGGCCAGCAGGTAGAGCACGCCGGGCTCATCCGGTGCCGCCCTGATATCCCAGATTCTCTCATCAGTTACATACAATTTGCCGGTCGACCCTGAAAGTGGATCGAGCACCAGGACAGCACCCCCGCTCTCGGCCAGACAGAGTGCCTCACTGCCACCGGCCAGGGCTGCAGCGGCAAGCAGGCGGGGAGAAATACTATCACTCGTTAAGGGAAGCGATGATGAGGTTCTGCCGTAGATATTAAACGAGGTAACTGCGAGCGGATCGGGCCAGAGGAGGTAGAGCTTGCTGCCGTCCGGCGAGACACAGAGATCGACCGGTTCACCGGTTTTTCGCCCTGCTCCTGTGGGGAAAGACCAAAGCGGGCGGCCCGAGTCGTCCAGCAGGTGGATAGTCGAGATAGCGCGGTCATAGAGGACCATCTGGTTGCCGGAGGCAAGTTCAAGAAGCACTGGATCGGTGGCAAAGGATAGATCGATACTTCCGCGAAGCTCGCCCCGGTAATCGATCCGCCAGACCTTCCGGCTTCCCCGGTCGGTGAGATAGATGAAAAAACCGTCCGGGCGACTGATATATGCCGGATCGATGAAAGGCTCCCCGCTCTCCGAACCGTCGATACGCCAGATCACATCGCCTGTTTCCGGTGAAATCCTGTGGAGAACCGCCCTGCCCCGGTCAAGCACGAAAACCGCGCTGTCTGCGCCCACCGCCAGACAATAAGGCCCACCGGGAAAATCCCGCTCGCTGATTTGCACCCTCAGCCGGCTTTCAATTTCGGCCCCGGAGGCAACAGAGACAGCAAGACAAGAGGCAAGTATAAATTTGCACAACTTTCGGCTGAAATGGCTCATATCAGTAAGAAAGCATTAGCCGCACAAAGGCCAAAAGTCAACAAAAAATCAATCTCCGGCTTTGGGTGAAACGCTTCTCGATCCAGACAAAAAGGCAGTCAAAGCGCTTGACTAATCTTCAGGCTGCTTTCTAAATTGGATACCTGATAACCGAAACGTGTGTTTGCACCTTTTCGCAATCTTCAATTTTATTTCAACTTTTATCTACAGGAATGGGTCGCGATGCTCAGCTTAACCGATTTTGACCGGGTGCAGTTTCCGGAAAACTTTCTCTGGGGCGCGGCAGCCAGCGCTTACCAGGTCGAGGGCGGAAACACGAAGAACCAGTGGTATCTGTTCGAGCAGGAGGAGGGCCGTATCGAGAACGGGGACAGGTGTGGACGCTCCTGCGGCCACTATGAGCTCTACGAGGAGGATTTTGACCTGGCGCACGATCTCAAGCACAATACCCACCGCCTGGGTATCGAATGGAGCCGCCTCTGTCCGGAAGCGCCGGAGAAGTTCGACACCAAAGAGATCGAGCACTACCGCAAGGTGTTCGAGGCCCTGAAAGAGCGGGGAATGAAAATATTCCTCACCCTTCACCATTTCACCGAGCCGGTCTGGTTCGCCGAGAAAGGGAGTTTCACCAGGAAAGGAGCAGAGGAGGATTTTGCGAAATATGTCAGCCGTTGTGCCGAGGAGTACGGGGACCTGATAGATTTCTGGATCACTTACAATGAACCTCAGGTGGCTCTGATAGGCTGGCTCTGGGGTGAATTCCCGCCAAGAAAAACCGATCTTGCGCTGACCTGCCGGGAACTGGCCGGACGCTTGAAAGGCCATGCCTCAGCTCGCGCAGCGATCAAGGAAAAAGTAGCAGACGCTCAGGTGGGCCTGGTGATGGCGGTAAGCGAGTTCCTCCCCCAGCGCACTCATGACTTTCTCGACCAGCATTACGCCGACCTTTTCGATTACCTCTGGAACGAATGCTTCATTCAGGGGGTGACCACCGGCAGGATCAGCTTTCCGCTGATCGGCGAGGATGAGGTAGTGTCGGAACTGGTGGATAGCTGCGACTGGTGGGGCGTGAATTTTTACACCGACCTGCGGATAAACAGCCGCCATCCACGTGGAATTGCAGAAACCCTGCCGGGCGAGCGGGTGACCCAGATGGGCTGGACCTGGTCGCCGGAGGGCTATTTCCGGGCAATAGAGCGTTTCGCAAAACTGGGCAAACCGATTTACCTTACCGAGAACGGGATCGGCACACTGGATGATTACGAGCGGGTGCGCTTTATCAGCGAACACCTGAGAGTCGCGGCGGCTGCCCTGGACAAAGGCCTCGATCTGCGGGGTTACCTTTACTGGTCGCTGCTGGACAACTTCGAATGGGCCTGTGGATTCCGCCCGCGTTTCGGGCTGATCGAGATCAATTACGAGACCCTCGAACGCACGGTCAAGCCGAGCGCCAGGTTCCTGGCCGAGATTATCGAAAACAACGAGATGACAATCCAGATGATCGAGCGCTACCTGCCCCAGAGCTACCGGTTCTGATCTGAAAGCAGGTGCCGGGTCGCGACAGGGTTGTGTTACAGGGGGGAACTCATGTGTCCGCCCCTATCATACTCAAACACACGGATATAAACCATCATTCAAAAATCCCGGAGGTCAAGGAAATGGCAGAAAGCGAAGACCGGAATAATGTTTTATCGTTCAGGGGTGGACCTCTGGTGAGCGTGGTGCCGCTGGCCACCTTTCTTGTCGCAACGGTTATTCTCGTGGTCAGGGGCGCGGCAGTGGTAGAGGGGATGATAGTTGCCGCAATGCTGGGGATCGCCCTGGGCATGCTTTTTGTCCGCAACGTGGCCGATTACAGTGAGCGTGTCTTTTCGCTGATGGCAAACCGTATTGCCACAATCGCGGTGGTCTGCTGGCTCTGGGCTGGCGCCTTTTCCGGAATCCTGGCTGATTCCGGGCTTGTGGAGTCGATAGTCTGGCTCGGCTGGAAACTGGGCCTTTCAGGCGGTGCGTTCACTCTGGCCGTGTTCTGTGCCGCCTCGCTTTTCGCTGTCTCGGTGGGTACCGGTCTGGGGACTGTTGTCGGGTTCACCACCGTGATGTACCCGGCCGGGATCGTGCTCGGGGCAAACCCGGCCGCGCTGATGGGCGCTATCCTCAGCGGGGCCGCGTTCGGCGACAACCTGGCCCCTGTTTCGGATACCACGATTGTCTCCGCAGCCACCCAGGAAACCGATGTTGGCGGGGTGGTGCGCTCGCGCCTCAAGTACTCCCTGATCGCCGGGGGCATCTCGGCCATACTTTTCTATTTCCTCGGCGGTGGCCAGTCGGTCATCTCAGCCTCCGAGGCGGACCGTCTCCTGGCCGAAACCGCAGACCCCGGCGCCTTGCCGATGCTGATTCCCGCCTTTATCGTTTTCGTTGCCGCAGTGAGCGGCTTTCATTTCCTCGCCGCACTCAATCTCGGTATCGCCTCAGCGGTGATTATCGGACCGGCTATAGGGGTGTTCCCGCTGGAGCGGATTTTTCATATCACGGCCGAGGGCTCGGT
>JAUVUV010000280.1 GCA_030604975.1 Candidatus Glassiibacteriota bacterium
AAAGAAGCAAAACCATTTTTTTTATAACTAAAAGAAACAAAAGTTAATCCTGGACGCCGTAGGGGCACGGCGCGCCGTGCCCTTACTCCGCCAAGCTCGCCTGATTCTCACTTGAGCCAGGCAAGCCAAATCAATGGCATGCCCACCTGTCTCACCTTCGATCTGCCTGGGATGGCAATTACCTGGCCTTTACACGCTCCTTTGGAGTTTCTCGAACATGCGGCCCTGATGAGGCGGCCTGCGGCCGCCGAAAAAACCGAGCACCTCAAGGAAAATAAAGATACTCCTTCAATCAATCCATTTTGCATTAGCTCTATGCAACTGCCCGAATTAATAACAACTCTTAATTCATAAACAATTTTTACAGGACACTATTCAAATTTATTATTGCCGCAAAGCTGGAGCCGATCGGCTATACGCTCTTCACCCCCAGGGTTTCGAGATGGCGACCGATATGGCGCTCCAGCATCTGGTAATAAGTTTCTTCGTAATCATAAAGCGCGGCGTATATCTCATCCCGGAAAAGAAACGCGCCGGCGCTGTCCCTGCTCGACAGAAGGGAACCGTAGGTGATATGCAGCAACTGGCGGGAGTGGACCTTTTCCATCAGCCCGGGCAGCTCGCTGTCGGCGAGCGAGTCCACAGGGGGGATCTCCGCAAGGTTGGTGGTTACATGGTAGCTCGCCCGGTCCTGCTCGAAATGCTCCAGCGCAAATTTGTGCATCCTGCGATAGAGAGCGGGATTTTTCACAGCAATTACGCGAACTGCCTCCAGCCAGCTCGTTCCGGCGGTCTTGAGATGAAAATAGCCTCCGGTACGGCGTCCTACCAGCGGAAAAATCGAGAACTTGTCGCTTCCCGAATGCACACTGACCTTGTAAGGCCCGAGATTCTCGGCGATCAGGGCATGAGCGGCAAACTGCTGTTCGAACTTTCCTCTGTCTCCAATATAGTCGATACCTTTCTGGAACTGGCCCGTGAACTTCGGCGCAAGGCTCTGCCACTTGACCCCGCGGGCAGCGAGCTCGGTTGCCACAAACAAGTGATCGTGCTCGGTTGTATCGGTCTCGGTCTCATCCACGCTGACCTCGAAATCGAAATTGCTTTCGCCTCCAGAAGTTTTTCTAAGTTCATGGTACAGGGCGGCCATGTGTTCCACAGCCTCGTGGTAAACCAGCGCACAGCGGGCCAGTTCTGCATCCGAGAATGTTATATTCACCCTGCTATCGCCGTGTGATAAATTCCAGCTTTTACCCGCGTATCGGTCCCTGATTTCCTGGTATAACGGTATCTGTTTGAATCCGGCGGAGGCCTCTTCATCGGACAGGTGAACCGCCTCGAGGTTTATCTGGTCTGAGGCGTCGATAGTGAACATGGTGAAGCCCAGTCTGTAGCAGTCGAGGGCTTCATTGATCTTCTTGATGTGGTCTGCATCAGCAGCGAATGTACCGACATAGCCGGCCTCGAACGCACCCCAGCCCGCGCCGTCGATCACGTCCTGGGCTGTTCGCCCGGTTCTGCCCAGTTCACGCATCGACTGCTGGGCGAGCACCGGGAAGATCTCGTAGGAACCGAAAGCCCGCAGGTGGCCCGGGGTGGCCACACCGAGCCGGTCTCCCGTACCAAATGAGGCGCGCTTGCCGATCGGCACCGGGGCAGTCCAGGGGAAATGTTCGCGAAGGGCGGCTGCGTTCTCAGCATTCAGCGGACAGAATTTCACGCCCGAGACCACCTCGCCTGTAAAGCTATCAGCAGCCTTACCCTTTCCGAGTACAACCAGGCGCTTGCCCTCCTCTGTCCGGGCCAGGCAAAAGAATGCGCCGTCTGCATACTTGACAGATGAGCGATAAACTCCATCCACTTTCGCCAGAGCGTCTGCGCCTTCACCCACTGCTGCTCCAACTTTTCCTGCAAGCTCACTTTGGCTGACCTTGCCCAGTTTTCCGTTCATTTTATTCAACACCTTTCTCTCCAGGATTTTCCATAGAAATTTCCAAAGCTGGAATTGAGCGATATTTTCCACGGCGGCCAGCAATCACCCTACTTGATACTCCTTGCACTTTTTAGGCAGCCAGCTTTTCTTGAACCGCATGAACAGCGGCAGGCCGCCGGCTATCGGTACCTCAACCTCTCCCTCGATAAGCGGCCTGGCGTAGTCCAGGAATTCAGCGGTCGGGAAATTGCCTTCCTCGTTCATCCAGGCCCGGGGAAGCTTTTTTTCGCCATTGGCAACATCCTCGAGCTTTGCAAGGCCGGTTTGCACCTGGTATGGGGAGTTCGATACCCGCTCGAGAGACACCATATAGCCGGAAGTTCCAGAAACGGCCTGGCGCACGGCCTCGGCACCGCAGAGCCAGGCCTCGTCCCGGTCAGTGCGGGAGGCGAAATGCATCGAGTTGCGCTGGGTCAGCCCTTGCATCATCCAGCGGGTCTTCAAACCGAGTTCATCCTCGATTATTTTTTTCAGCACCTGAGCCACTCCGCCCAACTGAGTGTGCCCGAAACTATCCTTAGCCAGCACGCTCGTATCATGGGCCACGTAGCTGCCGTCGTCCCAGCGCATGCCCTCGCTGGCCGCGATAAAACACCGCCCGTAGTCTGCGTGCACCCTTTTTACATCCTCGACAAATTTCTCTTTCGAAAAACTGACCTCGGGCACATACACCAGGTGCGGAGAGTCCTCTTCGTAACGGCGTGCAAGCGCGGCTGCAGCGGCGATCCAGCCTGCGTTGCGGCCCATGGTCTCAAGCACTGCACAGGTATCGAACGTGTAGAGGCTTTCGGTGTCACGGCCGGCCTCCATGACGCTGGTAGCGATAAACTTTGCCACGCTGCCATAGCCGGGACAGTGGTCTGTGAAAGCCAGGTCGTTGTCAACCGTTTTCGGCACGCCCATCACGATCATCTCGTAGCCCAGCTGGGCGCTCAGATCCTTGATCTTGGAAGCCGTGTCCATAGAGTCGTTGCCGCCGGCATAGAAAAAGTAGCGGATATTATGGGCCTTGAATACCTCAAGAACGCGTTCGTAGTCTGCCCTGTTGTCTTCGAGTTTTTTCAGCTTGTGGCGGCAGCTGCCCAGTGCTGAGCTCGGTGTTGTTTTAAGCATCTCGATTGTTTCCGCCTCCTCGGCACCGATATCGAAAAGTTCCTCTCTCAGCACTCCCAGAATCCCGTTATAAGCGCCGCACACTCTCTCGATCAAATCGCTTTTCAGCGCCTGTTGGATCACCCCGCAGGCCGAGGCGTTGATCACCGCAGTTGGCCCACCCGACTGGGCCACCAGGCAATTGCCCTTGACTTTACTCATCACTTTCTCCCCGCTGTATGCGTTTTGGGGTTGCAGGTAATTACCTTTAAATTTTTCCCGCTCATTTTTTCGAGGATATTTCTATCCAGACGATCTACCAGAAGATAGTCGAAATCCTCGAATGAGGCGAAAGGCACCAGGCTTGTCAAACCGAACTTACTGCTGTCAACCACTGCAAAAGTTTCCTCGGCGCAGGCGATCATCCGTTTCTTGGTTTCACCTTCGACAGCGTTGCCGCAGAAAAACCCCCGCTGGAGAGAGACTCCCCTGGCTCCGATAAACGCGCGCTGCACATGGATTTTCTCCAGCATTGACCAGCTTTCAGGGCCGATCACCGCCAGGCTTGCCGAACGCAGCAGCCCGCCGGTGAGGATCACTGTGATATCCTCGTGATCACTCAGTTCCACTGCTACCGGGATCGAATCGGTAATAACGGTAAGACCCTTGTATTTATACAGGTTGCGGGCGATCTCGAGAATTGTCGTGCCGGAATCGAGCAGGATGTTCATTCCATCGGCGATAAACTCCGCTGCTTTCTTGCCGATACGGCGCTTGGCAGCGAGGTTGGGCACATCTTTTTCGCCGAAACTCAAGACCGCCTTGCCTGGGAAAATGCTGCGTTCGTGAAGCAGTGCGCCTCCATGCGTGCGGGTGAGGTATCCCTGGCGTGCCAGGGCGGACAGGTCCGAGCGCAGGGTAACCTCGCTCACCTCGAACATTCTGGTCATTTCGGAAATCTTCAGACGCCCTTTTTTCTGGATCAAGTCCAGAATTTTTCTCTGTCGTTCCTCGGTGAACATTTAATGATCAATTTAGCCTTTTGTTATATAAGCGTTTAGCTGATTTTCGATATCTTTCGATTGGTTTCGGCAATATATAAGACCTGCCC
>JAUVUV010000167.1 GCA_030604975.1 Candidatus Glassiibacteriota bacterium
CCTGCGCTCTTCTTGCACTGGGTCCGCTGGCTGAGGAGGGCCTGCTGCAAGATTCCGAGGTTATAATCGACGCCAAGAGCGGAGTGAGCGGCGCGGGTCGAAAGGCCTCACTGAATACGCATTACGCTGAAGTGAACGAGAACCTGGTGCCCTACAAGATGGGACGGACCCACAGTCACGTGGGCGAGATGGAGCTGATACTTTCGCGGCTTGCCGACAGGGGACTCAAGGTGGCGTTCACACCCCAGCTTGCGCCTTTTTCCAGAGGGATTCTGGAGACGATTTACGTGCGCACGCAAATCAGCGCCGAACAGCTCTGGGAGCTTTACTTCCGGACTTACGCCAACGAGCCTTTTGTCAAGGTCCTTGAGATAGGCAAGCCCGCTCAACTGGCATATGTCCAGTACAACAACGACTGCGTGATCGGTGTGCATGATATGGGCGTAGGCCAGCTTGTCCTGATCAGTTCGGCTATCGACAACCTGGTCAAAGGAGCGGCGGGACAGGCGGTGCAGAATTTCAACATTATGTTTGGCCTGGATGAATCCGCAGGGCTGACTACTGCAAGCGGAAGGATCTGAAAATGAAATCTCAAAATTTGATGGTTCTCAAAGTGGGGGGCGGCGAGGTGGATCGGCCCGAATTCCTGGAATCACTGGCCAAACTTGTGGCCGGGATGGAAAAAAAGCCCGTGATTGTGCATGGCGGCGGCAGGGACATCGGAAAATATCTGGATCAGCTTGGAATCGAAGCGAAATTCCACGAGGGGCTGCGTATCACCGACGACGCAGCAATCGAGGTGGTGGAGATGGTGCTTTCGGGGCTGGTCAACAAGCGGATCGTGGGGGCGCTGGTAGTTGCGAGAGTCAAGGCGCTGGGGATTTCCGGAAGAGACATTAAGCTGATCCGCGCCGGCAAGCTCGAAGCGGAAGTGGACCTGGGACATGTGGGCGAGGCGCAGTGGGTGAATGCCCGGATTTTGAGAGAGCTGCTCGAGCATGGGTTCGTCCCGGTGATTTCGCCGGTAAGCCAGGATGCCACGGGCGCAGTGTTCAATATCAACGCAGATCACATGGCCCGGGAGGTCGCGGTGAGCCTGCGGGTCACCGAGCTGGTGTTCCTGAGCGACGTACCCTGTGTGTATGATGACGTGCACAAGATCGCTAAACTGAACAGAAAATTGGCCGAACAGCTGATCGAAACAGAGGTAATCGGGGGCGGCATGGTTCCCAAGGTGCGCTCTGGAATCCGGGCCCTTGAGAAAGGCGTGAAAAAAGTTCTGATCACAGACCTGGAAGGTTTGGAGAATTACCTCAATGGAAATATTACGGCAACAGTGATAACTCTCTGAAATCAGCAGCGAAATTCAAAATATTTTTCCCCTGGAGCGAGATCGATGAAAAAAAAGGTTGATAAAGTCGTGCTGGCGTATTCTGGCGGACTGGATACCTCGGTGATTATTCCCTGGCTGAAAGAGACTTACGCAGGCTGCGAAGTGATCGCCTTCAGTGCAGATATCGGCCAGCGCGAGGATCTGACCGGCCTGGAGGAGAAGGCTGTCAACAGTGGCGCGAGCAAGTGTTATGTCAAGGACCTTCGCGAGGAATTCGTGACCGACTACATCTGGCCGGTGCTGCGCAGCGGTGCGGTTTACGAGCGCAACTACCTGCTCGGCACCTCAATGGCTCGCCCGCTGATCGCCAAGTACATGGTGGCTGTTGCCGAGCAAGAAGGCGCCGACGCAGTGAGCCACGGGGCGACCGGCAAGGGCAACGACCAGGTGCGTTTCGAGCTGACAGTCAAAGCACTGAGCCCGGCACTGAAAATAATTGCCCCGTGGCGCGAATGGCATATCCGCAGCCGCGAGGACGCGATTGACTACGCCAAGGCCCATAACGTTCCGGTGGAGGCCACGAAGGAGAAAATCTACTCTCTGGACGAGAACCTTTGGCACCTGAGCCATGAGGGAGGCGAGCTCGAGAATCCCTGGAACGAACCAGCAGAAGACATGTTCAAGCTCACTGTCTCGCCGGAGAAAGCGCCGGATAAGCCGACACTTATTGAGCTGGAATTCGAGAAGGGAGTGCCGATGGCGATTGACGGCGAGAGGCTGCCGCCTGTGGAGCTGATTGAAAAGCTGAACGAACTCGGTGGCGCTAACGGTATCGGTCGGGTGGATATGGTGGAAAATCGCCTGGTAGGCATGAAAAGCCGCGGGGTGTACGAGACTCCCGGAGGATCGATACTCGTATTTGCCCTGCGGGAGCTCGAATCGATCACCCTCGACCGGGAAACCATGGCCTGGAAAGACCTGGTGGCTCAGAAATACGCCCACATGACCTATAACGGCCAGTGGTTCACCTCGCTGAAAGAGCAGCTGGACGCCTATATCGAAAAAGCCACACAGTTCGTGAGCGGCACGGTCCGGCTCAAACTCTACAAGGGCAATATCATCCCGCTCGGCCGCAAGAGCCCTCACTCGCTTTACCGTGAGGAGTACGCTACTTTCGGCGAGGAGGATGTTTACAACCAGCACGATGCCGAGGGATTTATCAACATTTTCGGCCTTCCGCTGAAAGTGGAGGCGATTCTCGAACGCGAAGGCGCCCGAGCGAGCAAGAGGCGTGATTTCAAAAAATGACGAGGTAACCTGATAAAATGTCTGACAAGACTCAAAAACCCTGGGGAGGAAGATTCGCCGGGGAGGTGGACAGACTGATGGAGCAGTTCAATGCCTCGATCGGTTTCGACCGAAGGCTCTGGCAGGAGGATATCGAGGGCAGCAGGGCCTATGCCGAAGCCCTGGCCCGCGCTGGCGTGATCACCGGCGAGGAGTGTAAAACCCTGCTCGATGGTCTCGACCGCGTGGCAGCAGAGATCGAGTCGGGTCAGTTCGCCTGGAGCGAGGCGGACGAGGATATCCATATGGCTGTGGAGCGGAGGCTGACCGAGATAGTGGGTCCGCCAGGTGGCAAAATTCACACAGGCCGCAGCCGCAACGACCAGGTGGCAACAGATATGCGCCTGTGGTGCAAGGGGGCGACCGGCACGGTGCTCGAAAAACTCCGCAGCCTTCAGAGTGCTCTGCTCGAGCAGGCACGCCCTCTGGTAAGAACCCTGATGCCCGGTTTTACGCACCTTCAGCAGGCCCAGGTGATCAGTGCGGCCCACTACCTGCTTTCGTTTTTCTGGATGTTCGAGCGGGACCGGGACCGGTTCCGGGACTTTGCAAGGCGGGCGGATGTTTTGCCGCTTGGCTCCGGGGCCTTGGCTGGCAGCGCGATAGAGATCGACCGCGAGTTTCTCGCCCGGCGGCTGGGTTTTGCTTCCGTGAGCCAGAATAGCCTGGACGCAGTGAGCGACCGGGATTTCGCTGCCGAGTTTATCGCTGCCGCCTCCCTTGCAATGATTCATCTGTCGCGCCTGGCCGAGGATTTGATTATTTACTCAAGTGCGGGCTACAGATTTATCGAGTTGAGCGACGCTTTCACCACTGGCAGCAGCCTGATGCCGCAGAAAAAAAACCCGGACTCACTGGAGCTGGTGCGTGGCAAAACGGGTCGCGTGATCGGCGATCTGGCGGGTTTCCTGACCACGCTAAAGGGTCTTCCCTCGACTTACAACAAGGACCTCCAGGAGGACAAGGAGCCGCTCTTCGACTCTTTCGACACCCTGGTCAAATCGCTTGCCGTAACAGCCAGACTAGTGGCCACCCTGAAATTCAACTCCGAGGCAATGGCTGCCTGCCTGGACGATTTTCTTCTGGCGACTGACCTTGCCGATTACCTGGTGGCTAAGGGGCTACCGTTCCGCCAGGCGCATATGGTGGTAGGCAAACTGGTACGTGAATGCGAGACTCGCCGCACAAGCCTGAAAGACCTTCCTCTGGATGTATATACCTCCGCAAGCGAACTTTTTGCCGAGGATGTGAAAGAGGTGCTCGATTTCTCCTCTTCTCTGGCCAGCCGCAAATCACACGGCGGAACCGCCCCTGAAGCGGTCGAGGAACAGATCAGTCAGGCAGAGCGGGCACTGGCTGCCGAATAAAATATAGATAATCCGCTTGAAAAAAAAGCAGGGTGAAAATTTTCACCCTGCTTTTTTCATTTCGTTCTCAATGTAGAAGCTGTGCCTTAGTTTCCTTCAATAGCTGCAGTTGCTTTAGCGAGCATTTCGGCCTTGAGTTCGATAATCTCCCCGGTACGTGGATTATCCGGGTAATCCACGATAATGCGGTTTATCAGTTCAAGAGCCTCCGCATTTTTGCCGGCCAAGGAAAGTACGTGGCTGTAGTCTCTCATGATCTCTATTTTCTGGTAATCGTATGAAGCGACCTCGAGGGCCTGGCGGTAGAACTCGATTGTCTGGTCAAGATTTTTCAGCTGCTCGTGGGTTGCGGCCAGCCCGGCCAGGCAGTTGACCATCAGGGGGTCCTCGGATGAAAGCACATCCCGGCACTGTTCAAACCATTTAACGGCCTGATCGTATTCACCGGCATTATAATAGGAGTCGCCGGCAAAGAAAATCGCTTTCTCAGCCTCGGGGGTGCCGGAATAATCCTCGGCCAGCTTTTCGAAATCCGCCCCCGCCAGAGAATACTGTCCATTCATGTAAAGGGCCTGGGCCTGGAAAAGAGCGAGCGAGGCGGCCTCAGCACGCTCCAGGCGATAGTTGATAAAAAGATAGACCAGTCCGATCAGGGCGATAGTTCCGACGATGCCTATGATGATCCTGGTCAGGTTTTGCTGGACATAATGCCCTGCCTCGAATGCTGAGGAGACAAAGGCGTCCTCCTTGAGTTGTTTCTTGGTGATTCTTTTCTTGCCCATTAAAGCCTGCTCCTTTTTCTCTAAAGGGGCGGTTTATTTCCCACGCAACAGCGTAAGTGATTTTTCACTAAGGATAACAGTCAAAAATATAACAACAATCTTGCGGATAGGCAAGCTGGATTAAGTGTTAAGGAAAATGTTTTGTCGGCATAAATGCTATTCATGGCCTTATTACCAGTTGCTTGCCGCTGTTGTTTTCCACACTGATCGAGTACCCGGCCGGGGCGTGAGTACGGTAGCAGATGCTTTTCCCTTCTTTCCACCATTGGAGAGAAATCTCACCTTCGGGTAAGCTCAGCCGGCCGGAGCACCAGTCGAGATCGAGATCGGAGAACCGCAGAGCGATCTTTTTCCCTACCGGATCGACCCGGTAAATTCCCAGTGCATCCCTGTTCAGAACGCGCACGATATGCGAGGCGAACCCGTGGTTGCAGCTTGAGCTTGCGCCGTCGGACTCCCAGAGAGTGCCGGTGCGCTCTGCCATGGGAAGGTAATACTCTATTGCCTCCTCGAGGAGCTGGCGGCAGAGGCCGTTGCGGGAGAGCACCTCCAGGCGCAGCATTTTGCCGATAAAGGGGGCAGCCTCGTGCACCTCGGGGAATGCACCGGTACGCTCGCGTTTCGGACCGAATTCTTTGCACAATTTGTCCCAGAGTACCGGATGTGAATCGGGGTCTGCAGCGTTGAAAAAGAAAGCAACATACTGGCAGACCTCGCTGTGGTTGCCAGTTCGTATTAGCCTGCCCCACTTTCTCAGGGCGTTGTCCACGAAAAATTCACTGTCGAAAGATTTTACCGCGGCAGCCTTCCTCACTTTTTCGCCCTCTGCAGAAAGCTCC
>JAUVUV010000123.1 GCA_030604975.1 Candidatus Glassiibacteriota bacterium
AAATCCTCTAATCCTGTAACCGGACAACTCACTGAAAGTCACTTAGCACTGTTTGTCAAGCAGGCCGGGGGGGCGGCTCCGGACCGTCTTGACAGCTTCAGGTTCCTCTCATGGGTTTACTTCCTGCGGCGGCTGCCGCTGGAGGAGCGTTGAGCTCCCTGGCTGCTGGAGCGTGATCGTGATGATCCACCCGAGGACCTTGCGCTGCTCGGAGCCGGGCTTGAGCTCCGCGATCTCGAGGGAGCGCTGCGGACTGAAGGGGCCGGTCTGCTGCGGCCGCTGGAGCGCGAGCGGGATACCGAGCTAGCCCGTGTAGAACTGCTTGGGCTGCGGCTGCGTGTAACACTGCGCGAACTACGGCTTCCCCTGTAACTGCTGCTGGAGACTGTGCGGCTGCTGCGGCTGCTTGTCACACGTGAGCGGTTCGCAGGTGCCGAAGTTGAACGTTGCTTGCCAGAGGGGCCTCTGTAAGTACGGCTGCTACCGGCTCTGGTGCCGCTGCTTCCGGCGGAGACCGTCCTGTTCCGGGAAGAGGTGGTCGGCCTGTAAACACGACCGTCCCTTGTGCTGCTTCGGCTTAAATCACGGCCGGCCCTTGGGACACTTGTGCTGCGCCGCCGGTCGGAGGTGCGCAGATCGCCCGTTCCGGCAGGGGATGACGTGCGTTTATTGGTCGAGGAGACTCTGGAGCGCGCGGTTCTGTCGCCGGTCGTTGCGGTGCCGGTATAATCCGCCGAGCGGTTGCGGCTGAACTCTCTCGGCGTGTCGCTGCCGCCGGTTCTCATGGAGGTCTTTTTAACGTCAGGATTCAGGTCTCCCGCCCTGGAATTTGCACTTACCAGCCGCCGGTTATCCGGGCGGCTTGCGGAATCATAACCACGGTAGCGCGAGCCGGCAGCGGATGAAGTGGCACGCGGAGCATCTCCGTATCTGCTGCGGTAATGCGCCTCTGTCTTGACATCTAAACGTTCGTATCGCCGGGGATTGGAAGTGCTATTTACATACCGGCGGTCGTAAAGCCGGGTATAGGTGCGGTAATCGTTGTAATAGGCCACCGAGGTATAGCCGTAGGGATAGTAGTCACGGTAGTAGTAAGGTGTGTACCAGCGGTAACCCACCCAGAAACTCATATTCCAGTGGCTCCAGTAGGGGTAGTAGTCGATGTAATAGGGATCATACCAGTCCGGGATGTAATTGAGGTTATAGTCGTACCACAGATCGTAGCTGAGAGGCCAGGGGTCGTACCGGTCGGGGATCCCGTCCCCGTCGGTATCCCACCAGGGCCTCGCGTAGCGTGGGTAATGAACGGTCTGATAATGGTGACCGGGTGCGTAGATTATTGTTACATCGCCCTCGGTGTAGAATTCCGAGTCCCTGGCATCGGTAAAGTAAGCCTCCTCCGTACCGGTTTCTTCATCATAGAAGACAATGCACTTGAGATCGAGAAAACCATATTCCTTTTCCCTGCTTTTGAACTCGGAGCTGTAATAACCGATAACCCGCAGGGTGTGACGGTCCTCCATGAAATTGATCTTCCGGCGGATTTTTTCGATCAGTTCCTGGTTGCCTTCACCGGCGTCTTCGTGCACGTTTATCTTGAACACCCTGTCTCCGTCCACAACTTCGAGCACGAAGTCGAGGTCCGGGTTGTCATCGTAATCGCCGATAATCGGGGTTCCGATAAACTCATCCGCCTCGAATTCTTCGACAGCGACACCACGTTTTTCCACGATTACCGAGGTGGATCTGGCGTGAGTTGAACAGCCGATAAATAGCATCGCCGCCAGGAGCATTGATACCAGGCCATATATGGATGGGATGGGAACTCTTTTCGGCTGCATGGCGACCTCCTTTGGGGAGGAGAAATTTCAGGGAAAAATTAACAAAGAATATTCGGCCATAGTTTGTTACTCAGTTTGTCTAACCTTTTAGACGGAATGAAACGCGAGCTATTCAAAAAAAAACAGCTCTCCAGCTCTTGATAAAAAGTGAGGAGCATTTTAAACTGCCAGTATTTCTTGGCAGCGGGGGGATCAGCGGTCTAGTCTCCCTCTTTATGGCTCCTGAGATCGTCTCGGATTTTGGCCGCATCTTCGTAACGTTCCTCGGTGACCGCCTGGTTGAGTTCCGTCTGAAGTTTTTCGATTTCGGTCATCGGCTTGTGGGCTCTGATCGCTTTGGCCATTTCCGTGAGCGCTTTTTTTGACCGCTCCAATTCGGAATGGAACTCTTCGGCGTCAATCTCCGGGAGATTGGCTATCTTCTCGGTAGTGTTCTCCACTATCCCGAGCGCGTTCTCGAAGTCCTGTTTTTCCTGAATTGCCAGCATCGCCCGCGCGGTTGCGTTGATCCGAAGGATATACGGCCACCACTTCTCCAGGTTCAGCCGGTCTTTTTCACGTTTTGCATAGCGGTTAACGAAGCGGAAAAGCTCCATGTTGCGTTCGGTGTCGCGCACGACCCTGGTGTAGTCCTGTAGCTGGAGCAGGAAGACGTAGCGGTTGTAAATCCGGAGACTTTCATCGAAAAGCTCAGAGCAGGCGGAGGCATCGAGACTGAACCCTTTGGCCGTGTCGCGGGCTTTTTCAGACCGCTTGAGTGAAAGGCGGTAATAATCGAAGGCGAAATCATAGCCATAGGGCCGCATTCCATCGGGACGTCCGTCTAATTCCATCTGCAGTATGCCTTGGAAAGCCGCGTTATCCACGCGCACCTGAATCTTCTCGCGCCCGTCATCTCCGACTATCTTACGGTAGGTTTTTCCGGGATCGAATTCCCAGTTCTCCAGAATGTGTGAAATATCGTGCGACATCGCCTGGTTTCACCGAAAAGCTGTGACTACTAATATACACTACGGGAAAATAGGAATGTTCCCTCAAATATTAATATCGGACTCACTTTAAATTTAATGAAGCATGAACTTTATGGCAAGTATAGGTTGGTTGCCGCGGGGACGATGATTGACAAACAGCATGGTGCTTCTTAGCTTTTTTGAGACTCGCCAGCGGCGTATTCAAATTGCAACTTTGGACTGGTGTTTCCTTGATCGCCCGGGCAGGAGAACGGATGAACGTTATTCTAAAAGAAACAGGCAGGCGAATCTGGACAGCTCTGATAATGCTGCTGCTCTGGGCACGGGTTGCAGCTGGAGCAGATTCCTCAGCCACAGCTTCCGGAGCGAACATTCACTGGCTGGATGTGGCCCTGATTGTCATTTTCATGGCCCTGATCCTCTGGTTCGGTTCGCGGTTCTACGCCTGGGTCGGCTCTGCAGAGGATTTCACCCTGGCCGGGCGTAGTCTCCCTCCCTTTATCCTTGCCGCTACCATGGCCGCGACCAATATCAACCTCTACGGGATAATCAGCCAGACCGGCACGGTTTACAGGCATGGAATATCGATTATCTGGCAGGGTTGGACCGGTTGCATGGCCCTTGTGCTGGCCGGCCTTTTTATCCTGCCGATATTCAGGCGGCTGCGTATCGCAACAGTGCCGGAGTTTCTCGAACGCCGCTACAGCCGCACAACACGTGGTTTGGTCGGATTTTTCGGTGTTATCCGGCTCGCTTTTTGGCTGGGAGTAGTGCTCAACACCGCGGTGAGGGCCTCAGAAATGATCTCCGGCCCCGGGGTGACAGAAGCGCTTAACAGTTGCGGCTACTCGCTCGGGCTGAAACCGGGCTGGGTGATCGACGGAAGCTATATTTTCTGGGTCGTGCTCTACTCGGTGTTGGTTATTATCTACACGTACCTGGGTGGAATGTGGTCGGTGGCGATTCTCGATGCGCTGTGTTTCGTGTTTATTATTCTCGGCGCACTGATCGTGATGCCGCTTGCCATGCGCGCGGCGGGAGACTTCTCGGGAATGGTCGAAACCCTTTCACAGATCAGCCCGCAGCATTTGGACCTGATGCCTGCCACTGGTGCTTACAGTTGGAGTTTCGTGCTGGCAATATTCTTTCTCGGCATCCAGTGGGCGAGTACTGATCCGGGCCTGGTGCAAAAATCTTTCAGCAGCAAGGATACCAGAAGCCTGGTCAAGGGTCTCGTGCTGGCCGGGCTGGTCACTGTGCCCTATATCCTGCTCACTTTTATGCCTGCCCTGGCCTCACGGGTGATATTTCCGGAACTGGCCCATCAAGATTACGCTTACCCCGCCCTGATGGTCAACCTCCTGCCAATGGGCCTGATGGGCATGGTTTGTGTGGGAATGCTGGCTTCTCAGTTCTCGACAATCGATGCAAATCTCACCAGTGCGGCAACCATTTTTACCAATGATATCTATCGCAACCTGATAAGGCGTCAGGTTTCCGGCCGCGAGTTGCTCTGGGTCATTCGCATGGTCACCCTGATTATCGGCGTGCTGATGATTTTCTTCTCCTTCCTTATACCGTTTTTCGAAAATGCGGTAGAGGCCTATCTTACCGTGATCAGTTTCATGGACATGCCGCTTTTCGTGATTGCGGTGCTCATGGGGCTGCTCTGGCGCAGGGCCAGCAGCAAGGGCGCTTTCTGTGGATACCTGGGCGGTATCCTGATCGGCGCGGCGGTGGTTTTCCCGTTTAAATACGCTCAGGCTTTCGGGCTTGATCCAGGCTCATGGTTTGCCCGAAACCATATGCTGGCCGGTACATTGGCCAGTGCTCTCGGTGCCCTGGTTGTCTGCGTGATTGTAAGCCTGCTGACAAAAGCGCCCGATCCGGAGAAAGTGCGCACTGTGTGGTCGGCAAAGCGGACCAGTGAAGAGGAAAGTCAATCAGGACAGACTTACCATCTTTGGCCGGTATCTTTCTCGGGACGTTTCTGGCTGGTGTTGATGTTTGCAGGCTGCGCTCTGTTCCTTGCAGGCGTGTTCATGGGTGCGGCGGCAGTGGCTGCCGCGGGTTGGGTTGCGGTGGCCGGGATGGCAATTTTCTTTCTCGGTGCGCTGGCCAGACTTCAGTATGAATGATTCACCTGGCTGGTCTGGATAGATTATATTCATAAATTAGTAAGATGTTATGTTTCCCCGGGGCCTGGGGGGCGCAGAGCGCATTAAACCGTAAGTAAGAAAAACATTGGAAGGGTCTGATGAAACTCGAAGAACTGGACACACCTGCCGCGTGGGTCGATTTGGATGTGATGGAGCGAAACCTCTTACGCATGGGCAGCTACTGTAAAAAGCACGGCCTGGCTCTCAGGCCGCATATCAAAACCCATAAGGTTCCGGAACTGGCCTATCGCCAGATTGATTCAGGGGCGGTGGGGATCGCCTCGGCCAAGGTGACCGAGGCCGAGGTGATGGCCTCTGCCGGGGTGGATAATATCCTGATCGCCTATCCCGTGTGGGGCAAGCATAAGTGGCGGAGGCTGGCCGAACTGGTCAGGCACGCAACAGTTGCGATCGCCACGGACAGTGTCGAGCACACGCACGCTCTCGCCGAAGGTATGGGAAAGGCCGCAAAGCAAATCTCTCTGCTCGTGGAGGTTGATGTGGGCTCTGGCCGAACCGGGCTGCCAATCGACGAAAACCTTCCGCAGCGCCTGACTTGCATTGCCGAGACCGGAATTCCGGTAAAGGGGCTGATGTTATACCCTGGATATATCAAGCAAATCGAGGAGGGCACTATCGAACGCCTGAGCGGAAAGATAAGCTCAGTGATTGCCGAGTATGAAAAAGCAGGCCTCACCCTGTCTGTTGTTTCAGGAGGCAGCACGCCGACCGCCTTTTATTCCCATCTCCTGCCCGGTGTTACCGAGATACGGCCCGGAACCTATATTTTTAACGACTGCAACTGCGTGAGAATCGGTGCTGCTGCCTGGGAAGACTGCGCCCTGAAAGTACGCTGCCGGATAGTCAGCACCTCGGTACAAGGAGGAGCGATAATCGATGGTGGTAGCAAGACTTTTTCAGACGCGGCGAGTATACATGGTCCAGGGTTCGGTCGGCTGGTGCAGTGCCCGGAGGCGCCTTGCGAGAAGATGAACGAGGAACACGGCTACCTGAAACTCGCCGGCAGCGGTTTCTCTCCCAGCGCCGGCGACCTGGTGGACGTGATCCCGAACCATGCCTGCACCACAGTGAACATGCACCATTTGCTCTATGGTGTCCGCAACGGCAGAGTGGAAGAAATCTGGCCTGTTGCCGCCCAGGGTAAAATCCACTAGATGATAATTGCGCTAGTGTCATGTCCCGGAAATAATAAATCCCCCTCAGTCCCCCTTTTAGAAAGGGGGAGGGTTTTGTTTGTAATCCACAGCCATTTCAAATCCGCCAATGACAATACCTTAATTCCCCCCCCAACCCCCCTTGGCAAAGGGGGGCAGGGGGGATTTAAGATAGCAACACTTCAATATGTTGGAGAAATATTCTCTTTTTTGTTTAACTATTTATAGGACAGGATAATAGCTGCTTTTTTCCAAAATCGTGGAGTTTGAAAATGAAGATAATTCCATACAATTCGGCCCTGATTGTTTTATTAACCGCTGTCATGGCGAGTTCAACCTTCGCCCAGGGGATTCGTCCCTGGCCGGAGAACCTATAC
>JAUVUV010000441.1 GCA_030604975.1 Candidatus Glassiibacteriota bacterium
GAATCTGCTGAACAACAGGCTGAAACTGAACCAGGAAAAGCTGGCCGGGATGAGCGGACGAGCGCATGAAATTCAGGAAGAAGTGGATAAACTGGGCAAATCAACGGCGGAAAACGAGACTGAACTAAAAAAGCTGCAGAATGCGCTTACCCAGGCTGAGATCGAGCTAGAATACAACAGGGAACTGGCCAAGATAAAAGAGCGGATGAGCAAAACCTGAGCACACCTCGATAACCAACCTTTCGAGTTTTCCCCATTACAAAGAGATTCTCCAAAATACAGGGAGATAAATTGGAAAGCTGCCCCAGGTGAGACAGCTTTTTAATCCAGTTTGTTCATTAGCCTGTAAACCCAGCGGCTGGTAATCCAGTGTCAGGATACGGCCCTTTGTAAAGTTGAAAAACTCTTCCTTTTTGGCAATCCTCACGTCCTTAGCCCCGTCCTCCGGATCCTTGCCTGCGCGGCTTTGTTCGGCTCAGGGCCATCTGATTGCAGCCACTCCGAAAACCAGAGCCATGATCATCGCGGCTACCAGCACAGCGAGCAGGAAACCTATGATGTCTGTGCGGTTGGGTTTTAACATCTCCCAGTTCGTGCCCGGGAACCAGAGCTTGTCCCGGAAACGGTTCGGGTCGGCGTAGGAGCGCTCCACCTCCCGGCGGTCGAGTTGGCTGTCCCGCTGCACCGGTGTATGCACTCGTGCGTAAAACCGGTCCAGGGCACCCTTTGACACCGGAGTGGTAAGGAAGCTCACCAGCAGGAGGAGAAAAAACGGCAGGATTGCATCGAGCAGAAAAGTAAGAGCCTCGAGCGTGGAACGCGAGCTGGTTGAAAAATCAACTCCCAGCCGGGAAAGAGCCCAGACACCAGGCCTGAATTTCCCGCTTCCCATGTATTTCGAATTCAGATCATCAGGGTTCTCACGCACCTTTTGCTCGAAATAAATCGGTGTAGAGGGCATGGTTATTCTTTTGGTGATAAGCTCGCCGGTTTTCAGAGCGCGGCCTTCGGCGACATCTTCTAAGTCGGCCCCGACATGGACCTCGACAAAAGAGGGTCTTGTGCCGGTAAGAAGCTCTGGAGAGCTGGCAATACTATTGACCTGGGGCAGCAGTACCGGCAGGAGGAAAGAAAAAGCGAGTGAAAAGATTATCGCACTCCAGGCTGCGGCTGCACTCACTCTGCGCCAGAGGAAACTCAGCCAGAAACTCGCCCCGAAAATCACCGGCAGGGTCCAGATATATTTAAGCAGTACGATTACACTGTGGAAGAGCTGGGAAAGCAGCACCCCGCCGATGATAATAAAAGCCGTGGTAAGCCGGCCGACCCAGACCAGGTGGGCATCGGAGCTGGCCGGGCGCCAGGGACGGTAGAGGTTCATCGTGAAAAGCGCCGACCCGCTGACCATGAAAGCGTCTGCGCTGGACATGATCGCAGCAAGCATCGCGGCGATCATTAAGCCCACCAGGCCAGCGGGCAGGAGTTTCATTGTCGCGTAGCCCCAGATCATGTCCGGATCGGAAACCTCGTGCGCATAAAGGGCGTAGCCGATCACCCCGACCAGGGCCCAGCCCACCGTACAGAGCCGCTTGAGGTAGTTCCCGTAGGTCAGGCCGACCCGTGCGCTCATCTCATCGACTGCCGCGCCCCCGCCGGTCTGCATGATATGCGGCTGAACGACTATACCCACGAGATTGATCAGGACTATCGAAAAAACGAACAGCAGGGTATAATCGCTGGTCTGCGGGCTGCCCAGCAGGTTGAACATGTGCTCGGGAACGTTTTGATGAAGGCCGGAAAACCAGCCAGTTGCTCTCAGGCCGAACGGGATGATCACAAAGGAGAGAAAAATAATCAGCACGCCCTGGATGAAATCGGTAATCACCGCGGCTTTCAGCCCGCCGAGCATCGAGTAGATCAGGATCACAAAAGCGATCACCGGCACTATCGTGCGGCTCGAGATATACGAATACCCGCTGCGGATCTCGCCAGAGGCCTTTTTTTCCTGCAACAGCCGGTATTCGTTCAGTTCCGCGGGGGTGTGAGTTTTTCCGTCCAGGCGCAGCTTCTCAAGCTCCACGTAGCGCCGGTAGCGCGTCACGCTTTCGGCCTCCTCAGCCGTGTACGTACTCTCCGGCCGCGGCGTGAGCACTTCGACTGTTTTGCCTACTGCAGTCAGACCGATCGCGATGTAGTACATGAAATAGAAAACCGAAAACGTAGCGTAGGCAGCCCCCAGAGCCTTGTTCTGGAAGCGTTCGGTGAAATAATCGCCGATTGTCACCAAGCGCAGCCGCCGGTACCAGGGGCCGATTATCCAGTAGAAGGGAGTGATAAACAGCCAGAGCAGCACAGCCCAGATGCCGCTCATCCCGTTGCGGAACGATTCCCGGGAGACGCTGACCGGCATGTCGGAACTTGTGCCGGCTCCGAACTGAAGGAAAATAGAGAAAACCTTGCCGAAACCTCTACCGCCAAGAAAAAAGTCCTCTGTGTTGCGGATCGAACGCATCGTCCAGATCCCGATACCGGCAACTCCGAACATGTAAATGATAACTATCGTGAAATCCAGCCAGTTCATGAGCTTAAGCCGTCCTCAATCACTTATGGGGTATTGCGTAGCGTGACCTTACATGTATTGGTGATCAGCCTGCTTTAGGGATCTACTAGTGTCATGTACCGGAAATAAATCCCCCTCAGTCCCCCTTTAAGAAAGGGGGAGGGTTTTGCTATCCACAGCTAAGAAAGGGGGAGGATGTTGTTTACAATCCACCCACAGCCATTTCAAATACGCCAATGACAATACCTTAATTCCCCCCCCAACCCCCCCCACCCCCCTTTGGCAAAGGGGGTCAGGGGGGATTTAAGAAATATTCTCTTTATTGTTTA
>JAUVUV010000539.1 GCA_030604975.1 Candidatus Glassiibacteriota bacterium
GAAATGCTGAGTTGGGGCCGGTAGGTCTGGTCCACAGCGACAATCCGGTGTTTCTTGAGCAGCTGGTAGACTTCCAGTTCGAGATCCTCGTCCAGTTGGCGCATGAAACCGCCCTGCTGAAGGTTCCCGGCGAGGGTGTTGGCGTTAGGCAAGGCGAAATCCCAGACTTTCAACGTAACCGGGATTTTTTTCGTGCGCCTGTTGATCGTAACCCTTACTTCGCTCCTGTAAATGCCGGGTGCTGCTTCTGTGCGTTCGAAAGGCACGAACTGGTCGACCCAGATAACGCAATAGCGCTGGCTGTCGATCCTGTTGCGGAAATCCGGCAGGCTAAGCGGGTAGATCAGCCTATTCGGTTTTTCAGGCCCTGTCTGCAGGCATTCCAGCGGGATCAGGGCGTCCGGGTACCAGCCCGGGCCGTAGGAGGCGATCTCGTAGCCGGATGATTTTGTCGTCACTTTCACCGACCATTCGAGAAAAAGTTCGGGTTCGGCTGCCAGAGCGCCGCCATCACTTGAGAAAGGCGGCATTTCAACATAAATGTCTTTCAGTATTTCATCTCCAGTGCGTCCGATCACGAGCTGGAAAGAAACATACTCGCCCCTGGCCGCATGAAGCTGCACCGCCACGCTGTCATAGATCCAGTTTTTCTGCAAAAGGTCGCCCAGCGGCTGCATGTTATAGATATCCGGGCGGTCCTCGATTATTTTCCCGCTCACCGGGTCCAGTCGCACAGAGCCGGGCAGAGCGCTGATAAACCAGGAATCCCCCCGGTTTGCACAATAAGCGGCACTGCAGACAAAAAGAGAAATAAGAGCAATCAGGCCGAACCCTGTTTTTCTGAACATATCCTTTCCCTCGGTCTGAGGTTTTTAGAAAATTTTACCGAGTGCGGCTACCAGTCGATCTCTCCCAGCGCGCGGTCTATTTCAGGGCGGAAAACCGGGTCGGGCTCGGTTTTCATCGGAGTTTTCGAGACGCGGAAATGCTCCCGCTGAAAAAGAGGGGCGATCCTGCCCGGCGGGTCGATACTGAGCACGGTATTGCCTTTCCACTCCACTGTGTATTCGACATCGTTTAAGACCTCTTTGCTGAACTCTTGCCTGAGCGGATATTCCACAGTGGCCACCTGCCAGGCTTTCAACCTGGGGAACCGGACATAATCGCCGTCCCATTTCACTCCCACTTCCTTGCCGTCCACCTTGCAGCGAACCTCGCCTTTATCCACATCTCCGGGTACCCGGAGATAGAGCGGGCTGTCCGTATACATGGTAACATCCACCCTGCCGCTGAAAGGGATGTAACTGTCGAGGCGGCACCATGGGCTTTCCTTGTTCAGCGAGAGATTGACCCGGATGCCCGAATCATCGCGGGTGATTATCCGGTGCCAGACCAGGAAAAGGCCCCAGGCCCCGTGCGGGCCGCAGCAGTTCTGGATGGCGTTTTTCACCCGGGCTCTTTCGTCCACCAGGTCGTTCGGCGCACCCCAGCCCACAAAACAGCCCATCACTCTCTGTGGAACGTCCCTGAAAGAAGAGGC
>JAUVUV010000020.1 GCA_030604975.1 Candidatus Glassiibacteriota bacterium
GAAGTAATTGTCAGCCCCCGGGACCTGAGCGCTGATAATGGCGCTTGGCCCTATTATGGTCGGTAAATGAGCGGCTGAATTCGTGGCTGCCGTCACCTCTGGCCACGAAATACAGGTACCCCGTATCTGAGGGGTAAAGTACCGCAGCCAGGCTTGCCCTGCCGGGGTTGCAGATCGGTCCCGGGGGAAGGCCGCGATGAAGGTATGTGTTGTATGGAGAGTTCACCCCCAGGTCGCGGTAAAGAAGGCGGGATTTGTGTTTTCCGAGAACGAAAAGCACTGTTGCGCATGACTCCAGCGGCCTGCCCAGTTCCAGCCTGTTCAGGAAAACCGAACTGATCAGCGGTCTTTCGCTGTCCAGGACAGCCTCTTTCTCGATTATCGAGGCCAGGATCACAGTCTCGTGCCTGCTGAAACCGTTTTGCGGCTCATTATCCCGGACAAGTTCTCCGTGGACCTGGAGGAAACGTTCGACCATCAGCCGCAAAACGCTGGCCTCGTCGATTGTCGGGGGAACGAAATAAGTGTCCGGGAACATGTAACCCATCAGACTAGGCGTGCCTATGCCGAACTCGGACGAGAGCGAATCATTACGGGCCAGGCGGAGAAGTTTTTCGCTGTTTAGATGCTCCAGCGCTGAGGTAACCCGATCGATTACCTGCCTGTCTGTAAGTCCCTCCGGCACAGTGAAGTGCACCATCTCGCCCTGGCCTGTGGTTAGAAGAGAGATCACTTTCCAGGGGCTTGTCCGGGGGGGAATCGCATAGTCTCCGGCGCGCAGGCCCTTGCCCAGGCCCCGTAACTTGGTCATCAACTGGAAGCCGAATCCGGACTTGATCACACCCTTTTCCACCAGCAGGTCAGAAATTTCCTGCAGACTGCTCCCGGTGGGTACGTGTAGCCTTACCGCCTCGCTCCTTCCGGGAGAGAGTGTAAAATAGAAGAAGAAAAGGAAAAAGGTGTTGGTCAGGAAAAACAGCAGAAAGAGAGGCCAGAGCCGCTGCCCGATTTTTTCTTTTTGCTTGGATTTGCTCATAAAATTCAACCATTTAAGATCGGTAGACTATAACTGTCTATCAGTCCTCTCCGGTTGCCGCCTCTCCCCGGCTGGTGCGGAAATTCAGGTAGTTCTGCAAAAGTAGCATGGCCGCGGTCCTGTCGATACGTCCCTTTTCGCGGCGTTTGCCGCGTGGAAGATTGAGTTCGCGCTGAACACGCCGGGCAACCACCGAAGTGAGCCTTTCGTCCCAGGTGCGAACAGGCAGGCCGGTCAGACTCCCCAGACTCTGGACGAACTGGATCACTTTCTGCGCTGATTCTCCCAGGCTGCCGTCCATATTCACCGGCAGGCCGACCACGATCTCAGTCACGTTATAGCTGTCCGCGACTCTGCCTATCTCCTGTTCGAGAGTATTCGGGGCTTTGATATCTTTCCGGTCGATTGTCTCAAGCGGCTTGGCGGCCACGATCCCTGTTTCGTCAGAAAGGGCCAGGCCCACCCTGCGCTCTCCGTAGTCAATAGCCAGTATTCGGTCCATGGGAAACACAGCCATCGCGCTTGTATACACGCAAGCGGGCTTTCGAGTTCATAATTAATAATAACCGCCAGAGGCGATATTACAAAATAAGGCTATAAACTTGCAAGGCCGAAAGTCCACGGCTTCCGGCCTCATGACAGGGCGATTCTGTTAAAAGAAATCTTTGCACCGGGCTCAGGTGCAACCAGTGAAAAGATCAGGTGTTCATCGAGTCGATAAATTCCTTGTTGTTTTTCGTTTCATTCATTTTAGTAATCAGGAATTCCATCGCTTCGGGGGGCGACATGTCATCCAGGTACTTGCGCAGGACCCAGACCCGTTTAAGAATATCCGGGGGCAGGAGCAGATCCTCGCGGCGGGTGCCGCTCTTGTTCAGCTCGATTGAAGGGAAGATTCTCCTGTTGGAGATGGTGCGGTCCAGTACCAGTTCCAGGTTGCCCGTTCCCTTGAATTCCTCGAAAATCACCTCGTCCATCCTGCTGCCGGTTTCGATCAGAGCGGTGGCGACAATTGTCAGGCTTCCGCCATCCTCGATATTTCGCGCCGCGCCAAAAAAGCGCTTGGGCTTGTCCAGAGCGTGGGCGTCCACACCACCGGAGAGAATCTTGCCGCTGTGCGGGACCACGACATTGTGGGCGCGCGCCAGGCGGGTGATACTATCCAGCAGGACCACCACGTCACGCTTGTGCTCCACCAGCCGTCGGGCTTTCTCAATCACCATGTCGGCCACCTGCACATGGCGGTCGGCGGGTTCATCGAAAGTGGAGCTGATTACCTCGGTGTTCGTGGTCGAGCGCTCCATATCCGTGACTTCCTCGGGTCTTTCATCGATCAGCAGAATGATCATGAGGACCTCGGGGTGGTTTTCGGCGATACTGTTGGCAATTTTCTGCAAAAGAATCGTTTTACCGGTACGCGGTGGCGCGACAATCAGGCCGCGCTGTCCCTTGCCGATTGGCGTGACGAGGTCGATGATCCTCATCGAGATATCCCCGGCCTTGTTTTCCAGCCTGAGATGTTCATCCGGGAAAAGCGGGGTGAGGTTGTCGAACAGGACTTTGTGCTTGCCCTTTTCCGGATCCTCGAAATTCACCTCTTCTACTTTAAGCAGCGCCAGATACCTCTCGCCTTCCTTGGGCGGGCGTACCCTGCCGTGGATGGTATCCCCGGTGCGGAGGTCGAACCGCTTGATCTGGCTTGGCGAGACGTAGATATCGTCCGGCCCGTAAAAGTAGTTCCAGTCCTGTGAACGAAGAAAACCATAGCCTTCAGGCAGAATTTCGAGCACTCCCTCGCCTCTGAGGACAACGTTTCTCTCAAGCAGACTTTGTTCGATAAGGAAAATCAGGTCCTGCTTGCGCAGCCCGGCGTAGTTGGTCAGGTTAAAATCCTCGGCCATCATGTGTAATTCGGTGATTGATTTGGACTTCATTTCACCGATTTCAATAACTTCCTCCGCCACGTCTTACTCCTTAATCTGGGGTTAAAATAAAATTGTATGAAATTCCTTTTCAAATTAAATGTATCTCTGCCCTCTCGAGACCCAAATTAGTTCGAATCAGAATCCAGGTCTCGATTCATTGGATAAATAGAGATACTAGCCGAACTGCATCACACTATTGCAGAACTGTTTTTGAATTTTAAGTTGAATTCTGAATCTGAGTGGAGGGTGCTGCCTCAATAAGGAGTAACAAACCCTGATTATGCTATATTTAATGTCACCCAATGCCGAACGTATAAGTTGACAGAAGCAATTACCCAAGCAATCCTTTTAATAAAATATGAAAAAACGGAACTTAAAAAGTCAGCTAATAGGTGATCGAAATCGGGATAGAACGAGGTCAATTGGTGTGTCGATTGTGAGGACACTGACAATAGAAAGATAAAAACATTGATAATAATTGTCAAGAGTTTTTACCGTAAAATAAATAATGGAACATTTATCCCACAAAGTTAATAATCTATTTACAACACCTCGCACTCTCTGATTTACTATTAGGTGGTATCGATTTTGCATGGTATAATTCTGTATGGTAGGGATACTTAACTCATTAATTGCGGGAAATGCCTGAGCGAGAGAAAAAAATTTTTGGTTTTCAGGGAAAATTGGGGCTTGGTCTGGTTGGTTTCCTGGTAATTTTGCTTCTATTTTTCTGGCAAACTTTCAGGGGCAACCCCCTTCTTTCGATAACACTTTTGGCTGCAATCCTGCTGGCAGGTGCGGGCTACTGGTTCTGGCGCAAATACCGCCTGGTTAACTCTGAGCCAGAGTTGCCGGTCAAGATCAGGGAGAAACTGGAAGGGACTCTTCAAACTGTATTTCTGCCACGGGGTTACGATATCATCACTCTCCCCTCGGTGGATGAAGCGAATATCGGTTGGGCGGTTCTGCGCGACACCTGCGGGATCAGCGTGATTGTCCAATATATCGAAAGGCCGCTGGAAGAGTCTATCGGGATAGAGGAAATCACCCTGCTGGATGAACGAATGAAAGAGGGATCTGTACCCAAGGGGGTCTGCCTCGCAACCAGCCTTTTCGATTCCGATGCGCTCGGTTTTGCCCGCAGAAAAAATATCCTCACCAAGGATAGCAATCAACTGACAGCCCTGCTGAAAGAGGCCGAGGAGCAATCCCAAAAGGTTGAGGAGTATCGCTGCCGTTACTGCGGGTAGAAATTGGAACAGAGCGAGGGGATTACCGGCTATATGAAATGTCCTAACCCCAATTGCGCAAGAACTTTTACCATGAAGGAACTCGAAGAGGAGAAGAATGTCAGATCAGGGAAAACAAAGACCTTCACCATTTCCTGCTACGGTTGTTCCCGGCCGGTTGAACTGGACACCACAATGAGCGGACTGGTGGAATGCCCTTACGATGACTGTTCCTGGATTATTAACGTGGACAATGAAATTCTGGCCCTGAAAGGCAGACTCGACAAAAGAGTGTCCGAAAGATTGGCGGAAGCATCCCCGGGCGGTGAGCACCAAGCCCGGCAGGTAGCTCATCGACGTACGTATCTGACAATCAGTACCCCGGGATTTTTTCTCTTTTTTATTATTTCGATTTCGGCATTCTTGACATTCGTCTACTTCATAACTCAATAAATAACATCGGATTGATCGCATCGGTGGTAGGCTTAGGCTTATTCCGATTTGCCTGGCTCATATCCGATGGGGAGATTGTATGGCTGCTCAAAAAAAAATAATCAAGGCGGATGCGGTTGAAATGAAGGGTGCCAAGGTAGAAAAGGTGAATTTCGACGGAAGAAAATTCGGGAATAACATATTCAAGGATGCCCAGGTAAGTGAGGAGCCGGTGGGACTGGAGAAAACCGAATTGCCGGATGAAGAGGAACAGGTAAAGGGAGATGAAGAGAAAAAGGAAGTCGAACTGGAAAAATCCTACGACGATGACGGCAATCTCACAGGACTGGTTATCCGGTGCAGGTGCGGCGAGGTAATCGAACTGGAATTTACCCGGGATTAGCCTCCTGGGGGCCTTCCTGGCAGAAACGAGAAAAATCGGATCGGTAATCACCGGTTCCGGCAAGAGAGCACTTTAATTTTTTCCACGAAAATATGTATAAAAAGGGAACATCAGGAAAATTTTATGGTATTTATATACGCAACTATTTGTTTGAATCTTGTTAAACTCAATTAACTGGAATTATTCAATCAAGCACAATTCCAGGTGAAAAACTTATCTTTATTGAACTCTCTTGGCTAAAGGGCATAAAAGGGGTAGCGTGTAGCTGACAAATAATTTCCATCGCTGCCCTGATAGATGTTCCGACATACGGCATGCCTTTCGTGCTCAGGGTGTTCCCTGAGCACGAGGCGACCTTCAGAGGAGCGAAGTAAAAGAGACAGATTCGGAATTAACTTTTGTTTCTTTATAGTTATAAAAGAAATGGTTTTGCTTCTTTTGCCATCAAAAGAAGAAAAATAACTTATTTGACTCGATTTATTCTGTTTTTCATTAGAGATCAACAATCTAGAAAATCGGCCAGAGAATTTATGAATAATCCGGGCTAAAAAGCCTGTATAATGTTTTTTTTGTGAGGATATTTTCAATGGACTGTAGTACTTTTAAGAACAATTTCTCGGCCTACCTCGAAAGTGAGCTGGACAAGAATACTCTTGCCTCCTGCGAATCGCACCTCAAGCAATGCCCGAGCTGTTCCCGTCTTGTTGCCGCTTACCGGTCAGGTATAACCGTGCTGTCGGAGATCACGGAATTGGAAGCACCGGAAGATCTTTTTGAGCGGGTTATGGCGGCTGTCAAGCAACCTCAGGAGGCTAAAATTATCCGCTGGGGAAGGCCGCGTATCTGGGTGCCAGTGGCAGCAGCGGCCACTTTGGTTTTTGCCTTGACTTTCTCGCTTTTCCACAGCGGGAGAATTGATTCAGGTGCTTACAGCGAACTGGCAGTGGTGGACTCCACGATGGATCTCGTCACTATGCAGATGCTGGAAGAAATGCCGCAATATACCCAGGAATCGAACAAAAGGGCGCGCGCCAGGGCTTACCTTGCCTCCTATACCCCGGATGAGACAGGGGATGAAGAGGCGGTGCTGAGCTATGGGGTAAGCCGCCATCCTGTTTTTGTCGAAAGCGGTGTTAGCAGCCCTGGAGAATAAAAATCAGCCCTTGCGGCTAAGTCCTCAAAAAAGCGTTGACTGGCAGCCGGATTCCTATTCTGGGTTTCCGGCTTTTTCATTTCAGTGCCCGATAAAATTAATTCTTATCCACTATACCCCAAAACCTGCCCCTGAATATTTCTTCTTGAGAACCACGATAGATTTCCTTAATATTATATTAGTGATTTGTTAAAAGTGACGGTTTTCCCTCTTATCTGGTTTTGTAAATTTATATGCCCAGGGTTGATCTAAACAGTATTGCCCGGCAGACAGCCGAGGGTAAATTCCATCCGGTCTATTTTTTTCACGGTGATGAGACTTATCTCACCCGCCAGGCGATTGACACGGTTGTCGAGCGGGCGGTGGATAAGGCCACTGCTGATTTCAACTACGAGCGCTTTTATGGCGCGGACATGAATGCAGATGGGCTGTTCACCTCGATTTCGACCCCGCCGATGATGGCCCCTCGACGGGTGGTCCTGGTTCGAAACCTGGAAAAGGCGAATTTGAAGTCCAAGGAAACTTTGGCTGAATATGCGGGAAACCCGGTCGCAAGCACGGTTCTGATCCTCGCTGCCGGAGAAAGGATCCGTATCGACTCCCGCAAGAAAAGCCCGAAATGGGCGGTGAGCTTGCAGAAAACTGCTGCCACGGCTCTTTTCTGGCCGCTCAAGGAGCCGGAACTGGTCCGCTGGATAGTGGACACAGCGGAACTGAAAGGTAAAAAGATAAGGCCCCAGGTGGCCTATGAGCTTTACGCGCGAATCGGAGACAATCTCGCCCGCCTTGCCGATGAGCTGGAGAAACTGTCCTTTTTCTGCGGTGAACGGGCTGAGATCGAAACTGAAGATGTCAGCCGGATGACTGGTATTGACAAGGGCGGCACGGTTTTCGACTGGGTCGATTCCCTGGCTGCGAACGAGACTGTTAAATCATGCTATCTTGCCGGTTATCTCGCCTCCCATGGCGAATCAGCAGTGGGTTCGATTGCCGTTGCCGCGTCGCATTTTACCAGAGTTGCCAGGATCAAGGAGATGCTTCAGGCGGGAAAACCTGCTGGAGAGATAAAAAAAGAGCTGGGCCTGGTAAACTGGCGTGATGATTCGCTCAGCGATCTGTTTCGGCAGGCCCGTCAGTATTCAGTCGCTCAGCTCGAACGGGCTCTGGAACTATTGCTCAAGACAGATTTACAATTGAAAACCAGCGGGCTGCCCGATCGCCTGATCCTCGAAGGGCTGTCCTTTCGATTCAAGAGCGAGGTGGCAGGATGAGGGTAAGTGGTTTGCCATCGGTATTTCGCACCTTTGCCTTTGCGCTTGTTTTTTCGCTGATCTGCGCGGTACTTGCGCAGGCCCAGGGAATGCTCGAGGTGGCGGAAAAACAGATGGCAGCCGGCCTTGGCTCAGACGCCAGAACCTTGGTGGAGGCAGCTCTGACCTACTCTGTGGCCGGAGAAAAGGACCGCGCGCTCTATCTTCGGGCCGTTTTGACCGCCAGAGGTGATTCAGCCGCCGAGGCACTGGAGGAATTTACCAAAAGTAGCTTATCGGATAATTTGAAAGCCCAGGGTCTGGAACGGCTGGGAGATCTCGCCTATTCACAAGGCAAATACACAGATGCCACCACTCACTGGCAGCAGGCCTATGAAACCGGATCGGGCAACCGGTTCCGGCAGCGCATGCTGAGCAAAATGTCCCGGGCGAACCTGCGGATGTCAAGGCCCCACGGCGCTCTTTCCTCTCTGCGGCAGGCCCAGCAACTCGGCGAAACCTCCCAGGCCGGAATGGTCTATTACTGGTGCGGAATGGCAAAACAGCTCACCGGCGACCGTGATGGCGCAGCCAGAGAGTTTATGGCCTCCTACACGCGGTCCGGTCACCGCTACAGCCTTTGCGCCCTTTACCGTCTGAACGAAATCTACGGGCAGGGAGAAAGCAAGAACGCCGGAGAATGGCGAAACCGATGGAGAGAATCGAGCCAGGGAACGGTTTTCGACAAAAAACACCTCTCCTCGTCCCTTGTCAGCGGATATATCATCCAACTCGGAGCCTTTTCCACAGCTGAGCGGGCGCGTTTACTCGCCCAAAAGGCCCGCCGCCTCGGGCTTGACGCTATTGTGCGATCACCTGCCGCGGACGGCCTCTACCGGGTGAGGATTGAGGGTATCCCCTCGCGTAAAAAGATGGACAGAATCATCTCCGTGCTGAAAAAAAATCGTATCGAATATCATATTATCGCCCCAGGAGGTTAGCCCGCTATGGCTGCCGAAACTCCCCTGATGGAGCAGTACTTTCGTATCAAAGCCGAACACCAGAACGAAATCCTTCTTTTCCGCATGGGGGATTTCTACGAGATGTTCTGTGAGGATGCCAAGATCGGTTCAAAAGTAATGGGCGTGACACTCACCAGCCGTAATTGCGGGGCGGCCGGAAGGGTGCCTCTGGCGGGAGTGCCGGTAAAAGCGGTCGAGGGCTATATCGCCAAGCTGGTGAGCGCGGGCTACAAGGTGGCGATCTGCGAGCAGATTGAAGACCCCAAAAAAGCGAAAGTGATTGTCAAGCGTGCGGTAACAGAGGTTCTTACTCCCGGCACAGTGATGAGCGATTCCTTGCTCGATGCGGCCAGGAATAATTTTATTGCAGCAGTGCACCAAGCGCCCGAGGAAATGGTCGCCCTTGCCTGGCTCGATCTTTCCACCGGTGAGTTTTACCTGAGTACAACGCGTCTGGACTACCTGGCAGATGAAATAAGGCGGATTTCACCAAAGGAAATCCTGCTCGAGGGTGCTGACGGGCTTGCCGAGGCTCCGCGCTCAAAAGGCAGCCATGTGCTTTACGACGCCCTGGGAATCTCGCCCACAGATACATATCATCTTACTTTCCTGGAGGACTGGCGTTTCGACCGGGAAAGCTGCGCCCGGGCACTGCGCAACCATTTCGAGGTGGCCTCGTTCAATGGTTTCGGTATTGAAGACGACCATCCGGCGCTTATTCCGGCTGGAGTGATGCTCGAATATGTTGGCAGTATGCAGCCGACCAGCCTTCAGCACATCCGCAAACTGACTCCTTTCAAGCCCGAAAACGTGGTGATCCTCGACCGCTCGACTGTAGAGAATCTTGAACTGATCTACAATTTCAGCGGCGGGTGCTCAGGAACATTGCTAGAGGTGTTAGATAAGACCTGTACTGCCATGGGTGCCCGCACCCTGAGACGCTGGGTGCTCGAACCGCTGCTCGATTTCGAGGCGATCAGCATCAGGCACGATATCGTGGAGGCCTTTCATGGGGAGGCAAAACTAAGGCGAGAGGTGCGCGAGCTGTTAGGCCAGGTGGCGGACATCCAGCGCCTGACAGCACGCACCAGCAGCCAGAGGGCAAGCCCACGCGATTTGGCAGCCCTGGGACGCTCGATCGGAAAGATTCCGGAAATCAAAAAACTGCTGGCGGACTCGCAAGGGGAGGCACTCACGCAGCTTGCCAAAGGGCTGAAGGAGTTCCCGAAACTAGTCCGGCTGATTTCCGACGCCATGGTTGATGACCCTCCGGCGCAATTGACAGACGGCGGGGTGATTCGCGAGGGATACAACGCCAAACTGGACGGGCTGCGCAAACTGGTTACTGAAGGGAAGGACTGGATTGCCAGGCATGAGGCCGAAGAGCGCGAGCGCACAGGAATTCAAAATCTAAAAGTAAAATATAATAAGGTATTCGGCTATTTTATCGAGGTAACCAAGAGAAACATTCACCTGGTCCCGGAGCATTACATCCGCAAGCAGACAATTTCTACCGGCGAACGATATATTACACCCCAGCTGAAAGAGTACGAGGAAAAGGTTCTGGGCGCTGAGGAAAAGATCGTCTCCATGGAATATGAGCTTTTTTGCGGACTCAGGGAACACCTGGCAGAATACAGCGGCCGGTTGCTGGACGTTGCGGAGAAACTCGGCGTGTGCGATGTCACCTCCACTCTGGCAGAGGTGGCTGTGGAAAACAACTATGTTCGGCCGCGGATGGTCGAGGGGGAGCGGATCTATATCCGCGAGGGCCGCCACCCGGTGGTGGAGCGCATGGCGCTTGGCAAAAGTTTCGTGCCTAACGATATCCAGCTGGAGAACAGCGACGAGCAGATCATTATTCTCACAGGCCCGAACATGGCGGGCAAGTCCACGATTCTTCGCCAGGTGGGTTTGATATGTCTCATGGCGCAGATAGGAAGTTTCGTGTCTGCTGCCGAGGCCGAGCTCTGTCTGGTGGACCGTATCTTCACCCGGGTCGGGGCAAGCGACAACCTTGCCCGTGGCCAGAGCACTTTCATGGTGGAGATGAACGAAACCGCGAACATCCTTAACAATGCCAGCCCCCGAAGCCTGATCCTGCTGGATGAGATCGGCCGGGGAACCAGCACTTTCGACGGTCTCTCAATCGCCTGGGCAGTAACCGAGTTCATTCACGAGCACCCCGAATGCGCGGCCAAGACAATATTCGCCACCCATTACCATGAACTGACCGAACTGGAGGCCCTTCTGCCCCGAGTGGCCAACTACAACGTGCTGGTAAAAGAATACGGGGAAAAGATTATTTTCCTGCACAAGATTCAGCGCGGGAATTCCGACCGCAGCTACGGAATCCAGGTGGCCCGCCTGGCGGGGATTCCGCAAGAAATTATTACCCGCGCCCGGGAGGTGCTGGACAACCTGGAGAGCAGCGAGTTCACCACAGAGAACATCCCGACCCTGGCCCGCGGCGAGCACGCTCCGCGTGTCCGGTTTGAGCGAGACCAACTGCCCCTGTTCGGCTCGAGCGTGCCCAACCCGGCTGTGGAGGATTTGAGAAAGCTTGATCCCGATAAGTTGACCCCGATCGAAGCGCTGATGATGCTTTACGAGCTTAAGAAAAAGGTTTGAACCATGTACAGGATCACTGTGGAAGATGATTTTTCCTCTGCCCACCGGCTCAGGGAGTACCAGGGCAAATGTTCCTCCCTGCATGGCCACAATTGGAAGGTGCGGCTCACCGTGCGGGCCCGTGAGCTGGATGATCGGGGGATCACCATAGATTTCGGCAAGCTGAAAAAGCTTATCGCCTCCCTGGTCAGCCGGTTCGACCATGTTGACCTGAACCAGATCCCTCCTTTCGACAGGCTTAACCCCACGGCCGAAAATATCGCCCGCACGATTTTCGAGCTGGCCGCAGAGGAGCTGCCTGCAGGAATCGAAGTTGACCGGGTAGTGGTCTGGGAATCGGAGAAAAACCGAATGGAGTACTCGGGGGAGTAGCGGGGCTGTAGAATCCCAGATGGCACCGATTGATCGCTGAGGACAGGGATTATTGCTTTCACACAGCCAGGTAGATTCTTCATCATCTGTGAAATCAATTATTGTCCGTGTACTCCTTGATTCAGAAGGCAGGTAATGGGAAAAAGGATTTTATTTAAACATTGGCGTATCTGAAAGCATCAGGTTTCAGAGTGGCATTGCTGCTGAACTTTGGTGGGCTGAAAGTAATGATAAAGCGTCTTATAAACTAATAAGCTTGCAAATCTGTTTTATAGATTAAAACTGTTATTTAAAGGGGCTTCGCATAATATGAAGAAGTTTGCAGGATTTCTACTTGTACTTATTCTTCTTTCTCTGAGTGTTTTTTTTCATCAGTGTTATCCTGCACAGGAAAAAATCGATCAAGAAAAGACAAGAATCGTTTTAGTCCATCCTAGCGCCGAAAATCTCAAATCCTTCCTTTATTTAATTGAAAATAACATAATTAAGATATCTGATCTGGAATTGATCGCAGTTTTTTATGCTATGACAAAAAGTGACTTCGATAAGTCAATAAAGTTCTTAGAAGAAAATGAGCACCCTTTTATCAATTTGCAGAAAATAGATGGGGATCTTAATCAAGACAATCTTTTTCAAAAAAATTCTTGTAGTAATAATTTTTACAAGATTTTTAAAGATTCTGATGGAATATTATTTTTTGGTGGCTTTGACTTACCTCCCTCAATCTATGAACAAAAAACAAGCTTATTAACAAATATTAAAAATCCCCATCGTCATTATTTTGAACTTTCTTTTATGTTTCATCTTCTTGGTGGTAGTCAAAATGATAATTTTCAGCCGTACTTAGAAGAAAAACCGAATTACGTTGTTAATGGATTTTGTCTTGGGATGCAGAGCATGAATGTCGCAACGGGAGGTAGTTTGTATCAGGATATTCCTTCCGAGATTTACGGATTGAAGTATGTAGAAGATGTACTAAGTTTGGATCAAGACC
>JAUVUV010000464.1 GCA_030604975.1 Candidatus Glassiibacteriota bacterium
GCCGAATACTGTATTCCTTACCATTGGGCTAACCCCCGTTTCTTTATCGGATTTTTTGTTGATCGCTTCAAATCTAATAAGAAAGGGGATTGGCCCGCTTTATTTTTATTTTAACCGGACACTACTGACTCCCCTTAATAAAGGGGGAAACAGGGGGTTGTTTGCATATGTTCGCCCTCGTGGGGAATAAGATCGATCAAATTCATCATTGTGATACTCCGCAGCACTGTCGCGGGGTAGTTCATTTAATCCACTCCTGGAGGCAGATTTGAAACTCACCGGCTCTTTTATCTTCTTTATGACTCTTACCCTGGCCTGCCTTTTTGCAACTTCAGCCACCGCACAGGCGGTCTCATTTACAGTTGAAGAACAGCCGGGTGCAATTCGAATACAGTTGCCGTCCTATAGTGTTTCAATTACCAGGAAACCGTACAGCCTGGCAATCATGCGCGGCGGGGAGTGTATCGCCCAAAGCGCGGGCAGCTTTTTCTTTCGCAAAGGCGGGCGCTACGCGCTCACCAGCCTAAAGCAATGCAAAGAAAGCCTGGACGGTATCTCCCTGACTGTGGGCACTACTTTTTCCGGGGTGAGTGCCAATATCATGATGGCATTTTTCGAGGATAATATCCTGGTACAGTGGTCCCTTCACGACAGCAAAGCCAATTACCGGATGGGCGAAAGTTTTCTGCTCGAAAAGAGCGGGCACTGGTACGGCGGCAATGTCACCTCAGGCCACCACTGGCCACTGGAGACAGGCAGTATCGAGCTGGACCCGTTTCTGGCAACCAGCAACCAGGCCACGCCGTTCTGGCTCACCTCTGAGGGAGCCGGCTTTTTCGTGCCCACTTACCGGCCAATGGGATTCAGTATCAACAAGGACGGCGACGGGCTTTTTTCCTTTAACCTCAAGGATGTTGCTACGCTCGAATACCGGATTGTTGTCGGCAACAACATTGTCGAGGCTTTCGACAGTTTCACCGCCCTTGCCGGCAGGCCGCAGGTCACTCCTCCCAGGGGATATTTCGCAGAACCGGTTTTCAACACCTGGATCGAATTGAAAATAGACGTGAACCAGGCTGACGTGCTGAGCTATGCCGAAACCCTGCGGACACACGAGTTCCCCTGTGAAGTGTTCATGATCGACGACCGCTGGCAGCGCGCCTATGGCGATCATGAGTTCGACCCGGTGAAATTTCCTGATCCGAAAGCAATGACAGACCGCCTGCACGAGCTCGGGTTCAAAGTGATCCTCTGGGTCGTGCCGTTCGTTCACGATAACGGGAAGAACTACAGTTTTCTGGAGAAAAAGGGCTGGCTGGTGCGGGATGAAAAGGGCCGGGTTCCCTGCCGGGTCAGGTGGTGGAACGGTGAGGCCAGCCTGGTCGATCTCAGCAACCCGCAGGCTTTCAACTGGTTCGTCCGGGAATTGAATGCTCTGCAGGAGAGATACGGCGTGGACGGCTTCAAGCTCGATGGCGGGGACGCGGAGTATTTCGACCCCGGTTTCAGAACATTCGGCAGCGTGAGTCCCAACCGCTACACCGACCTGTTTGCGCAAGTGGGGGCGCAGTTGGCGATCAACGAATACAGGGTGAGCTGGCTGGTCCAGGGGCTGGGCCTGGTGCAGCGGCTGCGCGATAAGAACAACAACTGGAGCAGGGCAAGAGGCCTTGGCTCGCTTATCCCGCACGGATTGACCGAGTCGCTGATCGGCTACGCCTATTTCTGCCCGGACATTATCGGCGGGGGGCTGGGAGGGGACTTCTCCTCTGAGAGATTCAAGGGAATGGATCCGGAGCTTTTTATCCGCTGGACACAGGCCTCTGCCCTGATGCCGATGATGCAGTTCTCATTCGCCCCGTGGAACCTGGACGAGGGATCTATCGGTATCTGCCGGCGCTATGCCGAGCTTCACGTGAAATTAGGCGATTACATCTACAGCCTGGCGAAAGAAACGCGCGAAACGGGCCGCCCGGTAATCCGGCCGCTTTTTTTCCGCAACCCCGAGGATGAGGCTACATACACGATCTCAGACCAGTTCCTTCTCGGCGAGCGGTTCCTGGTGGCTCCTGTGCTCACCAAAGGCGCAGCCAGCAGGGACGTTTACCTGCCAGCCGGCCTGTGGAAAGATTTCTGGAGCGGGGAGATTTACCAGGGCAGGCAGACTCTTAAAAACTACCCCGCCCCTCTGGAAAAACTGCCGGTGTTCGTGAGTATTGAGTAGCTCGTAGAGGCGAGGCATGCCTCGCCCTTGGTTTACCCCGACACCCCGCCAATAAACTTTTAGAAGTAAAATTGGCTTTTTTTATCTGAGATTGTTGTTTTCAGGCACATATTCTGTAAGGGCGAACCTGTGTGTTCGCCCGCATGGGTTGGGCAGGGGGCATAGCGGTCAAAACAAAAAAGGGCGGCTGATTGTCAGCCGCCCTCATTTTTGTATTCTAAAATGAATTTTTTTCTATATCACGGCGCGGGTGCAGTGGCCACCAGGTTGAATATCACGCTCGTGGGCACGCCGCTGATAGTGGCCGTGGCTGTGACCGTGATATTGCCCGCGGCATTCGGGGTCACCGTGCATTCCGCAGCGCCGTCGCTGTCACTCATCACTATGTTCGGCGAAAGCGAGGCAGAGCCGCCGGTAAGCTGGAAGCTGACCAGCACGTCCGGCACAC
>JAUVUV010000430.1 GCA_030604975.1 Candidatus Glassiibacteriota bacterium
CCGATCGTCGAGTTCATGACCTTCAATTTCGCGCTCCAGGCGATGGACCAAATCATCAATTCGGCCGCCAAGACCCGCTACATGGCGGGCGGCCAGATGGCCTGTCCGATCGTGTTCCGCGGCCCCAACGGCGCGGCCGCCCGCGTCGCCGCCCAGCACAGCCACGATTTCTCCGCCTGGTTCGCCCACATTCCGGGCCTCAAGGTGGTGATGCCTGCCACACCGTACGACGGTAAGGGTCTGCTTATATCGAGTATCGAGGACAATAACCCGGTAATTTTCATTGAACACCGCTGGCTTTACAATATCGAAGGATACGTGCCGGAAAAAATGTATCGCGTGCCCCTCGGGAAGGCCACCGTGCTCCGGAAAGGGAAAGATCTTACCATCGCAGCCTCCTCGTACATGAGTAAAGAGGCGCTACAGGCCGCCGATATGCTGGCTGCCAGTGGTGTGGATGTTGAAGTAATCGATATCCGTACCCTGAAGCCGTTGGATAAGGAGACCATCCTGGAGTCGGTACGCAAGACAGGCCATCTGATTGTGGCCGACACGGGTTGGAGGAGTGTCGGATTCGCCGCAGAAGTAGTTAGTGTGGTCGCGGAAGAAGCGTTCGCTGACCTTAAAAGCGCCCCCGTACGGATTACACTTCCAGATTGCCCTTTTCCGACTACCCACGCTCTGACCAGATACTACTATCCGCGGGCAATCGATCTGGCAGTAAGGGCCGCCGAAATGCTCGGACTGAATGAGGATAAAATCCCGCAGGAAGAGCAAACTGATGTGCCACTTGACGTTCCAGACAAAAGCTTTACCGGGCCTTTTTAACGGGCGCCTCTCCGGGCCGAAGCTTACTCTGGTATCGAATTAACCGTTCATTTTTCTGGATTTGGGGAACATGACAGTGAAGAAACCCGAGTACATGAAAGCCGCTATTCTTGTCGAGAGCGGGAAACCGCTTGTGCTTGACCAGGTCAGGCTGCCGGAAAGCCTGGAAGTCGGGCAGGTGCTAGTGAAAATATTCTACAGTGGTATCTGTGGAGCCCAGATCAATGAAATAGATGCGGTCAAAGGGCCGGACAAGTTTCTGCCGCACCTGCTGGGGCATGAAGGCTCGGCTAAGGTACTTGAGGTGGGGCCGGGAGTCAAGGTGGTCTCGCCCGGTGATCGTGTGGTGATGCACTGGAGAAAAGGCACGGGCATTCAATGCGATCCGCCTTCCTATATCTGGCGCGAGCGCAAGTTGAACTCCGGGTGGGTGACAACTTTCAGCGATTATTCCATAGTTTCTGAGAATCGAATAACAGCGATTCCGGATGATTTTGGTATGGATATTGCCCCTCTTTTCGGCTGCGCGGTCACCACAGGGTTCGGTGTCATCTGTAAAGACGCGAAGGTTAAAATCGGAGAGTCGGTGGTGGTATTAGGCGCCGGAGGGGTCGGTTTGAATGTGATTCAGGGGGCCGCAATGGTTTCGGCCCATCCAATAATTGTGGTTGATTTGTACGAGAACAAGCTTGAATTGGCAAAGAAATTCGGGGCCACTCATGTCATTAATTCCAGCAAGGTCGATCCCAGAGCCGCTATTCTGGACATCCTCGGAGGACCGAACGCGGATGTGGCCGTAGACAACACCGGCCTCCCTGAACTGATTCAACTGGGTTACGAAATCACGAACTCTCAAGGCCGAGTAATTTGCGTCGGCGTAGCCAAAAAGGGAAACAACATTTCGATCTATTCCCTGCCGCTGCATTTCGGGAAAGTACTGACCGGCTCTCACGGAGGCGACACCTACCCCACCGAAGACATTCCCAGGTATGTAAAGCTTTACGAGGCTGGGAAGTTTAAATTGAAAGAACTGATTTCGGCGTGCTTCAAACTCGATGATATCAACCTGGCGATTGAAAAGATCAGAAAAGGCGAAATCGCTGGACGATGTATGATAGAGATGTAAACTCATGATGCAAGCTTTGTTGTGGGTAAGAGAATATGTCCGCAAGCAATAATTCGATCATAGCCCGGAAAAGGGAGCGTTGCTCGGTCTGTGAGGGCACTACCCTAGAGGTAGCAATCGATCTGCCCCGTCTGCCGTTGACGGGTAAATATTCCAAAACATTGATCGAGGATCCTGTCGGAGGTATCGATCAACGATTGTTGGTATGCCACAGTTGCGGTCACACTCAACTGGCCGAGCAGGTGGATCTTTGTGTGCTTTATGACAATAGTTACAGTTTCCGCACCTCAGTTAGTGCCACAGCGCGGAAAGGAACGAGCTTTTTCCTCTCCCTCTTGGAGCAAGTTGCCCCTGAGAGGCGTTTTAATTGCATCCTCGATCTTGGTTGCAACGACTTATATCTTCTTAAACAGCTAAAAGGATCAGCCAAGGTGCTTGTCGGGGTTGATCCTATTTGGAAGGGAAAAGAAGACCAAGTCGAGGATAAGAATATCACTGTTATTGGCTCTGCTATTGAGGATGTCGATCTCGATTCAATGATTGAAACTCCGGTTGACCTGGTCTTATGTCGACATACGCTCGAACACATTTTCGAGCCGCAAACGGTTTTACAGAAATTATTTAACATCACTACTGAAGATTCGCTTTTTTTATTTGAAGTACCGGGTTTTGAAACCCTGGTGAACAAGCTCAGGTTCGATCATGTTTTTCATCAGCACCTCCAGTACTTTTCACTTGCCTCTTTGCGGCGGTTAATTAAGAGAGTCGGCGGCGTATACATTACCCATCGAGTGAATTATCACGATTGGGGGGCCTTGAGTGTCGCTTTTGCAAAACAGGGCAACAGCCGATGGAAGAGGGGCGACGGTAAAGGTTCAACTGTGTTTGAGGTGAATGATATACGTCAGCGATATGCTATTTTTCGTCAACAATGTAGCACGACCAACGAGCTATTGAAAACCCTTGAAAAAACGACGATCTACGGGTATGGCGCCACCAACATGCTCC
>JAUVUV010000057.1 GCA_030604975.1 Candidatus Glassiibacteriota bacterium
GCTGGAGGTAAGAATCAGCAGCGGCCAGAGACTTTCTTTTTTCTGTATCAGGTGTACCAGCAGTTCGAGCGAGAGGCGGTCGATACGTTCGAGATCATCGAACCAGAGCACAGTCAGTTCCGGTGATTCATTTCCTCCACCTGAGCCGGCACGCAAGGCCTGAAGGTAGCGCCGGAGCGCATTGAAGGCCAGCAGTTTGCCTCTGCCACGGCGTGAAACGCCGGTGGGGAACTCGACTGGATAAGTGATTCCCAGAAGCTGTCCGAAAACCGGAAGGATTGTTTCGGCCTGGAAAATTTCAGAAGGGAGGTTAAGAGAGGACAGGCTGGCCAGCCGCGATTCGAGCTTTTCTTTCTTGGAATACTCACTCTCCCAGAAAGAGATACCCAATTCCGAGCATAAAGCTGAACTCACTGCTCCGAAAGGAAACTGTGCGAGGCAAAAATCATGCACTCTGAGACAGTGGAGGCTCCGCAGGTCCCGGGCAAAAAAAAGAAGCTCCTCGATCAGCCTGGTTTTGCCGATTCCTTCCTCACCGAAAACGTGAAGCCAGAGGGCTTGCCTTTTTCTGTCCGACTCGAGAAAATCTTTCAGACGGTCATTCAGGGCCTTGAGTTCTTTGTCTCTGCCGATAAGTCCCAGATCGTGCATGATTGAGATCCGGTGTGATATTTAACTTAACCATGACAAGCCTACCGCAACGCACGGTACACTTGAGCTAGATGGACAGGCTAAGGGTGGTTAAATGCACAAATGCCTGTAATTGTCTGCTCGGGCAGGTGAGATTGCAAAGTTTTTCGAATTTAAAAAAATATATCTACAGAAGGTCTAATTCAAGCTAAAATGTTCACTTTTAACCCTAAAAAGCAACAGATAAATGGATAAAAACGGGAAAGTCTTGACAAACTGTTGATTTGAAGAATATAGTTAAAATGCATTATTATGTCCCTTTTTAGCTAAATAACGAAAGGAGAGTATATTACATCATAACAAGATCAGGTTTCACCGAGGCCTGATCATCCAAGCGGTCGACAAACTGATTTTGCCAGACCAGTTTGAGGAATCGAGATATGTGAGGGTTTTCACGATCACTTTCGGAGTGTTTCATGGCTCAAAGAGATTTGAACAAAGTGATTCTTATTGGCAACATCGGCCGCGAGCCTGACCTTCGCCAGACAGAGACTAATTCGATTTCCACTTTTTCTATGGCCACTAATACGACCTGGGTGAACCGGGATGGTGTCCGCAACGAACGCACGGAGTGGCATAATATCGTAACATGGAACCGTTTGGCGGAAATATGTCATCAGATAATCCGAAAGGGAGACCAGGTTTATATCGAAGGCTGCCTGCGGACACGCACTTGGGAGGATGAAAAAGGAGTGCGCCGTCAGAGGACAGAAATAGTCGCAGGGCAGATGATCAAGCTTAGCCGAAGGTCAGTCGAGGACGCGAAACCGGGTCAGGAACAAGGACAGCAAGCCGAAGAAAACACCGACACCACATCCACTAATGAATCTCACCAGTTATCTGACAGCAGAAATCATACTGATTGATCTGGTTATTATTAGGTTAGCAGGAATCGGAAGGTAAAAGAATGAAAATTTTCCTGGCGCGAGACAATAATATGGTAAGCAGTGCAAAGAGATTTAGGATCAAAAAATCACCGGACAAGCTGACGGTATTGAAAGATGCTCTGACAGGGAATGAGAAGGCCACAAGCAAGGTTATGAGAGCATTTCAGACCCTGATGCGCCGGGATTCGGAAGAATCGGACGAAGAGTCCGGGGGGCAGAGGCCTGGACAAAAGAAAAAGACCCCGCCGCGAAGGTAGGGCCTTTGTCAGTCAGGTTCATTTTAACAAAAACAATTCAAGGCCGCACAACATTTAACCCAAAGAGTGCGACCTTTTGCCTTTGATAGGAGTACGCCCGATAGTTGATTCGGGCCACTCCCCTGCCGCTTCGGTTCCCTGTAAAGAGGAAAAAGCTGCCAATAAAGTTATTCTTTCACCACCCAGACTTTGACCTCGGCGTTCACCTCGGGGTGCAGGCGCACCTGTATTGTGTACACACCGAGTTGTTTGATCGGCTCCTCCAGCAGCACTCTATGGCGGTTGATTTCGAATCCCTGCTTGGCCGCCTCTTCAACAATATCAGCCGTGGTCACAGAGCCGAAAAGTTTGTCTTCCTCGCCCACCTTGACCTGGAAAGTGAGAGAGAGATCTTTCATCTTCTCCGCCTGTTTTCTGGCTTCTTCCACCTCGCACTCGGCCTGCTGTGTTGCTCTGCGTTTCTCAAACTCGATACGCTTCAGGTTTCCGCTTGTGGCCAGATAAGCCAGCTTTTTCGGAATTAAATAATTACGGGCATAACCCGGCGCGACATTTATAACCTCCCCGAGTTTGCCCAGCCGATCAATATCGGCACGCAGAATAATTTTCATATCCTCTCCTCATAACACAGTCGATATATATGTAAGATCATTTCATTCTATTGTTTTCTATTCTCATGCAAAGCTTAAAAGCTATCTGGTTGCTGTCACGGTCTTGCGGAAATCGATCCAGGTGTCGAGAAGACCGAAAATCAGGTGGAACATGACCATCGGTGTCAGGCATAGCGCCGCCACAAGAATCCGCAGGATTATACTCCCATTGCGCCTGGCGATAAAGAAGAATATTACAGCCGAACCACGAATCACGTATAGGATACCCATCACAAACAGGACATTGAGCCCAACGCGTAACATTGGCTCGTTCGAGGAGAAAAACAGAGCCATGACAAGTCCCGCTATCACCATCCAGACCCAGTTATCCTCGAAGCGATACTGGTTGAAATGGCTGCAGCCGAGCGAAAGGTGGAGATCGGATTCTCCGAAACGTCTGAAGATGATTACGGATAGAAAAAAGCTTGCAATCATTAACAGGATAATATTGGCCGGGAGAATCCTAACTTGAAATCTGTCTATTTGATTAAATAACTTCAATCTATCACTTTCAAATTCTTCTGGTTTTCCAGCTAACTGCTGTAACTGTTCTTGCTGGAAGGCGATCAGATTATTTTCGATTTTTTCCCATTTCTCAGGACCTGTAATCCAAATCACAAAGACAGTGAGAATTGTTGCAATCAGACAGCCAACCAGGGTGCTCGAAGTAACAGTTGAGAACAGGTTCCTCCTCAGGATCCAAACAGTGCTGAGAGATGCACTCAGGGCGAAAAAGGTTAGCAAAGGCTCGCTCCATAATGAAACTGCCAGAAGAGGGATCAGTGCCATCCCAGCCAGCCTTCGTAACGGGGGCCGCTTATCGCAGCATAAAAAGATCAATCCCAGAGAAGCCCCCATGGCAACCCTGAGGAAGACGTCTCTAAAAGCGAAAGCCACCACAACCGCGATTGGCAGCCATTTTAGGGTTCTCATCGCCAGAGGCTGCCATTTATTGTGCGCCCCACCTTGCTCCATTGTACGATCCGTAAAACTTAAGATGGTCTGGGTTGGGTTCCATGCGTCGCAACAGCAAAGAAAAGCTTGCTCAGCTTGACTGGAACTCTCCGATATAAGGAAGCAGAGCCAGGAAACGGCCTTTTTTTATTGCTTTCGAAAGCTGCCTCTGGTGCTTGGCGCAGGTACCGCTTGTCCGTCGAGGGACAATTTTGGCCCGCTCGGTTAAAAAGCGTGCAAGCATCTTGTGATCCTTGTAATCGATACTCTTAATGTTGTTCTCGCAGAAGAGGCAGACTTTTCTACGACCTTCACTTCCAATAGACCTTATTCTCATGAGATTATAACTCCTAAGATTAAAGATATGTCTTGAATTGGATAAATAACCGTTATCGGCGTGTGCCCCTAAAAGCAGCTGAGGCTGCGGGGGCAGACAACCGGGGTTAGAACACCCTACTTTTTAGCCTCGGTAGGCGTGGCTATTCGCTCGGTTTCCGGATCATATAGGACGATCAGGCTGCGCAGGACCTGTTCATCGATACGCAAACGCCGCTCAATTTCGGTGATTGCCCGGGTTTCCGCATTGAAACGGTAGATACGGTAAATTCCGTTACCCTTCTTTTTGATTGGATAAGCAAGTTTCCGCTTGCCCCAATCGAGTGTTTGATTCTCGATTATCTTGGCGCCCTGCGACTTTAGGATTTCGAGAACGCTTTCGAATTTGTCATCGACTTCGGAATCTTCGATGGTTGGATCTAGTAAGAGGGCAATCTCGTACTTTTTCATAGGTTTTCTCCCTTCGGACAGTTGATCCCTGCCAACCTTCAGCAGGAATAGGGGGTAAGAATGAAAATTAAAAAATTATAAATATAGCAAAAAAGGAAAAATATCAAGATTAAACAGGGGCACACCAGGCAGTGCCCCTGTGAGCAGTTGCGATTTTGTTTTCATGCGATATTACCTGTGCAGGGCCATGAACATCGGCGCCAGAACAAGGGAAATCACACTCATCAGCTTGATCAGGATATTCAGCGAGGGGCCCGCTGTATCCTTGAAAGGATCGCCGACAGTATCACCGACCACAGCCGCTTTGTGCGCCGGCGAGCCCTTACCCCCGAGATGGCCGGCCTCGATGTATTTCTTGGCATTGTCCCAGGCACCGCCTGCGTTGGCCATGAAAATAGCCATCAGCACACCGGTCACTGTCACGCCGGCCAGTATCCCGCCCAGCATGTGAATGTCGTAAAAACCGAAAACCACCGGGACCAGTACAGCGATAATACCCGGAACGATCATCTTTTTGATAGCTGCGGTGGTAGAGATGTCCACACATCTGGCGTAGTCGGGGCGTGCCGTGCCTTCCATAAGGCCCGGGATTGATTTGAACTGTCGTCTGACCTCCTCGATCATCTCAAAGGCTGCGCTGCCGACCGCACTCATGGCAAAGGAACTGAAAAGGAACGGCATTATTCCGCCGATGAAGAGGCCGGCCATTACTTTGGGGTTGTTGATATCGAGCACAGAAATACCAGTGGTGGCCCGGAATGCAGCGAAAAGGGCCAGAGCGGTAAGAGCCGCCGAACCGATTGCGAATCCTTTGCCGATTGCAGCGGTAGTGTTACCCACAGCGTCGAGCTTGTCTGTGCGGGCTCTGACCTCTGAGCCAAGGCCGGCCATCTCGGTTATACCACCGGCATTGTCGGCTATCGGGCCGTAGGCGTCAACCGCGAGCTGAATGCCGGTAGTGGCGAGCATGCCGAAAGCGGCGATAGCTATACCATAGAGTCCGGCACAGGTATATGAGATAACCACAGCTAGGGCAAGAATGGCCACCGGCGCGGCAGTGGAGCGCATCCCGGTGCCGAGGCCGGCAATAATGTTGGTCGCTGCTCCGGTTTCACTCTGGTGGGCAATGCTGCGCGCAGGCCCCCGGGATTCCGAGGTATAATACTCGGTGATCAGCCCGATCGCGGTACCTGCCACCAGACCGGTGATCATCGCCCAGAAGATGTTGGACACAGAATAGAGATTGGAATCGCCAAAGATCTCGAACTGTCCCTGGGGCATCATTGTCTTGATCACGATCCAGGAGATAATCGCCATGCAGATCGCGGCCCCGAAAGTACCAAGATTGAGCGCTGCCTGCAAGTTCCCGCCTTCCTTGGTTCTTACAAGAAAGACGCCGATTATCGAAACGACAATACCGATTCCGGCAAGCATTAACGGCAAGAGTACAAAATCAATGGAGAAAGTGCCTGTGGGGGAGAGTGTGATCGTGGCACCGAGTATCATCGAGCCGATAAGTGCGCCCACGTAGGATTCGAAAAGATCAGCGCCCATGCCGGCTACATCGCCCACATTATCGCCGACATTGTCGGCAATCACTGCGGGGTTGCGCGGGTCATCCTCAGGGATACCGGCCTCGAGCTTGCCCACAAGGTCGGCCCCAATATCAGCGGCCTTGGTGTAAATTCCGCCACCAACACGGGCAAATAGGGCGATTGAGGAAGCACCGAGGCTGAAACCGCTGAGCACCGGGAGGACAACACTGGAGAGGTGGCTCTGGAGAGTCATGCCCTCAGAGGGTAGATTCGCCTTGTAGATGATAAAAAGCGTGCTCAGGCCGAAAATTCCCAGCCCGACAACACACATACCCATAACAGAACCCCCTCCGAAAGCCACTTTTAAAGCTCCCGGGAGTCCCTCCCGCGCAGCGTTAGCGGTACGCACATTGGCGCTGGTAGCCACGCGCATGCCGAAAAATCCCGCCAGGCCGCTACAGAGAGCACCGACAATAAATGACACGGCGACCAGCGACTGCACTTGGATCTTGTAGCCGATCACCAATAGCACGGCCACTACAGAGACGAATACTGCAAGTACTTTGTATTCGCGGGCCAGAAAGGCCATTGCGCCTTCACGGATCGCCTGGCTGATTGCGAGCATGGTTTCATTGCCCGGATCGGCTTTGTTGACGCCGCGGGCCTTGATATAGGCGAACACCAGAGCTAAAAGTCCTGCAACCGGGCAAAGATAGACGTAGCTTTCCATGGTTCACGCTCCCTCGCACAGAATGGAGGTAAAGGTTGGGTGTGCAATCTCAAGTGTTGTACAGATTCATTGCTTTTTCGATGCCTTCGGTATAAAAGGTGATTACCGCACTGGCGGCATCATCGAATCTGTCCAGCACAGCTTCTTCCTCTTCGGTTTCGAACGGGCTCAGGACGAATTCGGTAAGGTCTTCTGGCAGGGTTTCCCTTCCTATGCCGAAACGCAGCCGGACGCAGGTGTCCGTGCCCAGAGAATCAATCACTGAAGCCAGGCCTTTGTGCCCCCCTGCCGACCCCCACGGCCTGATTCGTATTTTACCCACGGGCAGGGAGACGTCATCGTAACAGACCAGCATGTTTTCCAGAATAAAGGGACGCATGCGCCAGAGGCCTGAAAGAGCCTGGCCGCTGTGATTCATGTACAGGATGGGTTTCACAAGTAGGAGATTCAGCCCTTTAACCCGGCCCTCGGTGGTTAAACACGGGCCTGAGCGGATAAAATCGGTGAAATGAAACTTGTGGGCTAGGTAGTCAACAAACCAGAACCCGACATTATGCCGGGTATTTTCGTGATCCAGCCCGGGATTGCCAAGGCCAACCACTGCCCTGAGGTCGGATTCTGCCTGAATTTTTATTGTTCTTTTCTCTCCTTCTGGCGCCCGATCACTTCAGGCTCTGTCTCCTCTTCTTCAGCAGCATCAGCGGCAACCTCTTCCTCCACTTCTTCCTCGGCTTCCTCGCCCTCGGCGACCTCAACTGGCTCAGGCTCCTTATAAACCACAGGCGGCACGATTGTTACTACGGTGCGCCCAGTGTCGGTAAGAACCTCGTAATCGCCCTTTGGAAGGTCTTCCACGTGGAGGCTCTCGTGGATATTCAGATCTGTGATATCCACAACGATTTGCTCGGGGATATTGGCTGGCAGCGCCGAGATTTCGAGGTCTCTCAGAACATGCTGCACAAGTCCGTCCTGGGTGCGCACACCGGCCGGAGTGCCGTGAAGCATGATCGGTACCTCAACTGTCACCGGACGGTCCTTGGCCACCAGGTAGAAATCGAGATGCCAAATCTGAGGCTTGTAAGGATGCTGCTGAACATCCCGAATCAGTGTCTGAAAGCTTTTCTTGACCTTACCCGTGATATCGAGCTGGATAACGGTGTTCTCGAAAGAGACATGCTGCAAAAGGTATGAAAGTTCTTTTGTCTCCAGCGAAATCGCCAGAGATTCCTCATTAGGCCCGTAAACGACAGCCGGCACGCGTCCCTCATTGCGCAGGCGGTGCATTTCGCTCTTGCCGAACCGGTCCCTCGTTTGCGCCTTGAGCCTGTAATTTTTATTCATTGAAATTACTCCTGGAGAACGATTTCTCCACCGGTTAAATCAGTCCACAAACAGCGTACTCACCGATTCATCATTATGGATATAACTAATAGCTTTGCCCAACAATTCCGCCACTGTCAGCACTTTTAGCTTGGGAAACTTTTTTTCTTCGGGTATCTGAATCGTATCTGTGACCGCGACTTCTGTCAACGGGGCCTTTTGCAGGTCTTCCACAGCTTTTCCTGAAAGCACCGCATGAGTACACCCCACATAGATCGAGTTCGGGTTTTTGCTTGCCAATGTTTCGCAGGCAGCGGCCAGAGTCCCGCCGGTATCGATAATATCGTCAACGATTATCGCATCCCGGCCGGAAACCTCACCGATAATGTTCAGGCTGACCGCCTCATTTGGCTGGGGTCTGCGTTTTTCGATAAACGCCAGCGGGGCATCAAGTCGCCCGGCATAGCCCCTGGCCATCTTGGCCCCACCGATATCCGGGGAAACGACAACCACATTTTTCAGGTTAAGCGACCTGAAGTATTCAAGGAAAATCGGCAGAGTATACAGATGGTCGCTCGGTATATCGAAAAATCCCTGGATCTGGTGCGAATGCAGATCCAGAGTCATCACCCTGTCCGTACCGGCCATGGTGATAAGGTTTGCCACCAGCTTTGCGCTGATACAGACCCGCGGCTGGTCTTTACGATCCTGCCTTCCGTATCCGTAATAGGGGATCACCGCGGTGATCCGCCCCGCCGAGGATCGCTTCAATGCGTCGATAATCAGCAGCAGCTCGAGAATATTGTCCGCTGGCGGGTTTGTAGGCTGAACCACGAAGCAGTCCATGCCCCGGATGTTTTGACAGATCTTGACAAAGATTTCGCCGTCGGAAAAACGCCTTAGCTCTATTTCGCAGAGACTAATCCCCATAGAGCTGGCGATACGCTCAGCCAGCGGCTTGTTTGAAGTTCCGGTGATTACCTTGAGTTCTGTGTCGGAAAACATGGATCCGTCAACCTGTTCGCTTAATAAACCGGGCCGCTCGTTAAACGGCCCGTCAGGCAATTCTGGCTGGGGCGGCAGGATTCGAACCTGCGAATGCGGGATCCAAAATCCCGTGACTTACCTCTTGTCGACGCCCCAAGACATGCACTTGAAGTGGTAGCCGTGTCTATTATCGTTATTTTTGAAAAAAGCAGAACTAAAATAAAATTTTTAGCTTTATATGTCAACTTTTTCGAAATTAGCCGGTTACGAGATAGATTCCGGATATTTATTTTTGAATCTTTGAAAGGTATTTTAATCCGAATTATTGATAAATTCTCTGGCCGATTTTCTAAATTGTTGATTACTAGAAGGGTGTTGAAATTTCATCGATTTTCTTTTGTAGAAAAACGAAACAATGTCCGGGTTGAATTGAAACTGTTTAAGAAAAGATCGCTTGCGCAGGGACACGGCGCGCCGTGTCCCTGCGGTGTCCAGGGTTAAAGACCTGCTTATCGATTTATA